>DNHA01000311.1:7039-12049 GCA_003486025.1 Micrococcaceae bacterium
TGAGGTACTCGGCAAACCAGCCCCTTTCGCATTTGTCTGTGTCTGCTTAGAGTGGAAACAGAATTTGCTGGCCACTGGCTGGATACTGGAGTGAGGTTGTTTTGCCTGTAAACGTGTCGAGTGCCCCCGACGGATCCTTAGCGGAAGCATTTACTAAAGAACATCATGAAATTGATGCGGCGATCGAAAAGTACATGGCTACGACTCGTGAAGACCCAGAATCGCGGGCCAAGATGTTGCTGGAAGCGGTCAGCGCGTTGCGGCGACATATTTATCTTGAAGAAGAGGTCGTATTCCCTCATCTGCCTCGCGCCACGCTGATGATGCCCTTGATGGTGATGCACCGGGAACACGGCGAACTATGGCGTCGCATGGATGCCTTGGAAAAATCTCTGCAAGGCGCAAGTGCCGATGCACCGTTGGTGGCGGACTGCGAAGAATTGTTGTCCTTGCTGGACAACCATAATTCTAAAGAAGAGCCGATCATCTATCCGCTGATGGACACCGCACTCAGTGTGCAGGAACAGCAACAGGCTGCGCATCTGCTAGCCGGGGGAGCGCTTCCCGAAGGCTGGGTCTGCCAAGACGCCTAATACGATTGGGCCGCCACTAGAACACTGGTTTTTGGGAAATTGTATTGATTCGCAATCCTTGGAGGACCAGAGCGCAACTCCAGCGGCCTGGATGAATGCGATAAACAGACTGCTAAGCCTTGCACCGAGCACCTGAGAATTGCGGGCGAGGAATGGGTTGTTTTCCCTGAGGCAGCTTAAAAAGCTAGCCGTGGTTCACTCATCATTGAGTGAACCACGGCTAGCTTGAATGCTCCGAAAATTAGTCGTTGAGTTCTAGAACGATCTCGGTGACAACTGCGGCGCGCGCGTTGGAGAAAATCTGCTCTGTGCCAACCTGCTTGAATCCGCGTCGTTCCAAGACCTTCAGTGAACCAAGATTGTCCTGAACAACGTGAGCGGTCAACGGACGCTTGGTGAACTCTGCCAAGAAGGCGTCTACCGCGCTGGTGGTGATTCCCTTGCCCCAGAACTTGGTGGAGGTCCAGAAATTGATTTCTGGCTTCGGGCCATCAAAAACCAAGATTGATCCTGCGACTTCACCCTCGTGCTCGATGGTGCGAACCAGCACCGATTCGTCGTTGAGGATGGAACTCCAGTGGTGATCGAATACCGCACGGTCTGACGGATTACGCGCCTGGTATGCGGCCATGAGGTTCGCCTCGGGCTCTTGCTGATGAGCAAAGAAGGCGTCCAAGTCGGAAGGGCGGACTTCACGTAGTTGCACGATAAAGACCTTTCTTTCGTGAGGTGGTACGCGCCCGATTGAACGCGCCCAAAGATGTGTGGGACTTAGGTTCTAGACTACCGGGGATGTTAGTGCCGCGAGTGCCATATTGGACAGTAACGGTTTTAACCCTGATTTTTTGGTACGTGGTGAGTGTGCGGAGTGCGCCGTCGAGTTCAGCAGCCCGAAAACAGCATGAGCCCTGAAACGGTGCGATTGCGGAGTGCCGGTGGGGTGCATTTTGGCCAGCTGCTCGGTCCATAAAGAGATATAGCTATTTTGAAGTTTACGAACTAAAGCGAGTTCCGCCTTTGGCAATGACTTCAAATCCCGGTCCTGCACCTGAAGGATATCGGGCCGGGAAAGCGAAAAATCGGTGTGAAAGTCTACTAAACGTGACAGGACCTGAAGCGGATCCCCACCGTTTTCAGCAGCTTCCAGCCCGCCGGCGTAGATATCTTTCGACATGTCCACGAGCAGAGAAATAAGCAATGCCTGCTTGCCTGCAAAATGCCGATACACCGCAGGGCCCGAAATGCCGCAGGCAGCGCCTAGGTCTTCCAGAGACACTCCTGCATATCCGTGCAACGCAAAGAGCCGGGTAGCTTCGCGCAGCAACGCGTCCCGGCGTTCTGCCTTGGCACGCTCGCGATCTGTTGGCTCAGTGAGAGATTGATATCTGCTCAATCCATTTACTCCTTAGGAACCCCGCCCACAACTGGACAACTATGATCTACGCCACTAATGTCAAAATGTAGGTAGAAAACACAGTTAATAAGAATTAACCATACGCGCCGGACTGTCAGCTTCCAAGGTATTGCGTCCGCGTTCCGTATAACCCGTCACCGCAGACGACAACACAACGGTCGCCTCGGTGAGGACAACCTCGAAAGAAGAGAGTGCCCGTGATTGATCTCGAACTCGACGAACTGTACCAAGACCTGGTCGATGTCGTGCGTGAATTTGCCCAGCAAGTTGTTGCTCCTGTCAGCGCCAAGCACGATGCCGAACATAGTTTTCCGTATGACGTGGTCGCGCAAATGGGTGAATTGGGGCTATTCGGTCTTCCGATCTCCGAAGAATACGGTGGATCTGGAGGCGACTACTTCGCTCTGGCTTTGGCACTAGAAGAACTAGGCCGCGTCGATCAATCAGTTGCTATTACTTTGGAAGCAGGTGTGTCCCTCGGCGCGATGCCGATCTACCGCTTCGGTAACGAAGAGCAAAAACAGCTCTGGCTGCCAGATCTAGCAGCTGGCAGGAAACTCGCAGGTTTCGGGCTGACCGAACCAGGCGCAGGTTCAGATGCTTCGGCTTCACGGACCAGGGCCAAAATCGAAGATGGCCAATGGGTTATCGACGGTTCGAAGGAGTTCATCACGAACTCCGGCACAGATATCACCTCTCTGGTCACGGTCAGCGCGGTAACTGGGGTGAACGAATCCACCGGCAAAAAAGAAATCTCCACAATCATCGTTCCGACCGGGACCGAAGGATTTACCGCGGAGCCTGCCTATAACAAGGTCGGTTGGCACGCCAGTGACACCCACCCGCTCAGCTTCAACGGTGCCAGGGTGCCAGAAGAAAATCTCCTCGGAGAACGTGGACGTGGCTACGCTTACTTCCTGGAGATTCTTGATGAGGGCCGCATCGCCATCGCAGCTCTGGCAACCGGTGCTGCTCAGGGCTGCCTTGATGAGGCAGTTGCCTACGCGAAGACCCGCCAAAGCTTCGGTGCAGCCATTGGCAAGAACCAGGGAATTTCGTTCATGATTGCCCGCATGGCTTCCCGGGTACACACTTCACGTCTGGCCTACTATGCCGCCGCCGCGAAAATGCTCGCCGGCAAAGACTTCAAGATCGAAGCCGCACACGCAAAACTCGTGGCCAGCGAAGCTGCCATGGACAACGCACGCGATGCGACCCAGATCTTTGGCGGATACGGATTTATCAATGATTCTTTGGTGGCACGCCATTACCGGGACTCGAAGATCCTGGAGATCGGCGAAGGCACGACCCAAGTGCAACTGATGCTGATTGCCCGCAGCCTCGGACTGTAAAAGTATGCCAGTACTCGGGCCGGTGAATAACGCTTATCCGCGGTTATTCACCGGCCCGAACTGTTTTTCTGATACTCCCATGGATTGGCACTTTGGGACCTCACAGTTATAGCGACCATAATGGATTGGGTGAGCACCCAATCTTCTTTTAAAACTGCGGATGGTCCCCGCCGTGTCACACTGATCGGTTCTACCGGATCAATTGGTACTCAGGGCCTAGACGTCATCAAGAATGCGCCAGAACAATTCAGCGTGGCAGCACTCAGCGGCGGCTACAACCTGGCACTGTTGGCCGAGCAAGCAGTCACCTTCCGCCCGGAGGTGGTTGGCGCCGCAGTGGAGAATATTGACGAACTGGCTACAGCGATATCTTCAGCCGCTCGTGCGGCAGGTGCGACTGGCTATGCGCCACAGCTGCTCAGTGGAGCCGATGCTGCGACGCAGATAGCCGGATACAGCGAAACCGACGTAGTTCTCAACGGTATTACCGGAGCGATTGGGTTGGAACCAACAATTGCGGCGCTCCAAGCTGGGCATCTGCTGGCGCTGGCAAATAAAGAGTCGCTGATTATCGGCGGGCAAGTCGTTAAACAGATCGCGGCCCCCGGACAGATTTCTCCGGTCGACTCCGAGCATTCCGCGCTGGCTCAGGCACTGCGTTCTGGGACACCGGAAGAAGTTTCCAAATTGATTGTCACCGCGTCAGGTGGCCCCTTCTTCGGTTATAGCTATGAACAGCTCCGCGAGGTGAGCCCAGCACAAGCATTGGCGCACCCAACGTGGGATATGGGACGCATGGTGACCACGAATTCGGCGACCATGGTCAACAAGGCATTGGAAGTTATCGAAGCCCACCTGCTCTTTGATGTGCCACTAGAGCGCATAGAACCCTTAGTCCACCGCCAATCCATTGTGCATTCAATGGTTGAGTTCATCGACGGTTCGGTGATAGCGCAAGCTTCGCCGCCGGATATGCGTCTGGCAATTGCGCTGGGCATCAATTGGCCACACCGCGTCGCTGGCGCCGCAAAACCCTGCGATTTTTCCACCGCGTCCTCATGGACCTTTGAACCATTGGACGAGTGGGTGTTTACCGCGGTGAAGCTGGCGAAACAAGCAGCTGCTGCCTCCGGCACCCACATGGCTGTGTACAACGCCGCTAATGAGGTCGCCGTTGAAGCTTTCCATGAAGGCCGGATTCGTTTCACAGATATTGTTGAAACCATTGACCGAGTGCTTGAAGCTTATACGCCGGTGAATGCGGAGCTTTCGGCTGAAGTAGTTCTCCAGACAGATCAGTGGGCACGCGCCCACGCCACCAAGTTGCTGAAGGAAAAAGCATGAACGTACTAATGTTCCTTGGCGGCGTGCTCTTCATGGTCGTTGTCATTGCCATATCTATTGCTTTGCACGAGGTGGGCCATTTGATTCCCGCCAAGAAATTTGGATTGCGTGTTCCGCAATACATGATTGGCTTCGGCAAAACGATCTTCTCGTTCAAGCGAGGAGAAACCGAATACGGGCTCAAGGCGCTGCCCCTAGGCGGCTACATCTCCATGGTGGGCATGTATCCGCCACGTCCGGCCACTGAAGCCGGGAAGCAGAAGAAACCAGGATTCTTTAACAAGATCTTTGGCCAGATGGTGGATGA
>DNHA01000311.1:12054-24061 GCA_003486025.1 Micrococcaceae bacterium
AAGCCAACGAAAATGTACAAAGCAGCGACGAAGGGCGACTTTTCTACCAGCTGCCCATTTACAAGCGCGTCATCATCATGCTCGGCGGTCCGTTCGTAAACCTCTTGCTAGGATTCTTGCTCATTGGTGTGGTGATTACCGGATTTGGCGTTCCCACAACAACCACGACAGTTTCCGAGGTGTACCAGTGCATTGCAAGCGCCGAAAATGCGGATGCAACCGAATGCACGGCTAAGGACACCGAGGCTCCCGCCTACGCCGCTGGTTTGCTACCGGGGGACACCATCACTTCGGTCAACGGGACCGCCGTGGCTCACGACGCGTGGTACGAGCTCACCGGAGTAATTCGTGATCATCCTGGTCAGAGCGTTGGCCTGACGTATACCCGCGGAGGAGTGGAGCACCAGACCACACTCAAGCCATATTTGACCGAACGCCCGGTGCTAGATGACCAGGGTTACCCGGTTACTGATGAAAACGGCACCATGAAAACTGCGCAGGTCGGCTTCGTGGGAATGAGCTCGCAGGTAGAGAATATAGCTCAACCAGTGACCGAAGTTCCTAGTGTGGTGGGAAACCAGTTGCTGACGATTGGCAACGTTATTTTGCATCTACCGCAACGCATGGTTGACGTTGCGCAGGCCGCTTTCGGTACGGAAGAACGAGACCCAAACGGTCCGGTTTCTATTGTGGGTGTGGGTCGTATCGCCGGTGAAATCAACGCCCACGAAGGAATCGCGATGGGGGACAAGATTGCCTCTCTGCTTTCCCTAGCGGGCGGATTAAACCTCGCGCTGTTCGCGTTTAACCTCATTCCGTTGCTACCCCTAGACGGCGGGCATGTGATTGGTGCCTTATATGAGGGTGTGAAGCGAACCGTGGCACGCATCTTTGGCCGCAAAAATGTGGCTCCGGTAGACACCATTAAGTTGTTGCCTCTCACCTACGTGGTGGCGGCAGCAATGTTGCTGATGGGCGGCCTCTTAATATACGCGGACATTTTCAAACCAATAAGCATCTTCTAGCCTTGAAAGAAATAAGCTTTAGCTATGACTGTTTTTGCTGTTGAATACGAGTATGCGCAGGATTCTACGGAACTGCGCAACGAGCACCGTCCGGCCCACCGAGCTTTCCTTACTGAGTACTTGGGGGAGGGCAGCGTTCGACTGCTGGCCTCTGGTCCCACTCCGGTACTTGACGGTGCGTTGCTGATATTTGTCGCGGCGAGCGAAGAAGCTTTAAAAGAAGTACTAGCCCTTGATCCGTTCAACAAAGTCGGTGGCCTGGCCAAGGTAAGCATCACCGAATGGAATCCGGTTATTGGTCTGCTTTCCGAGTTCGCTTCCTAACCCAAATTTGTGGCAAAAACCCAACGATTGCTTGTGCAACGTTGGGTTTTTCCATAGGAGACGTTGCCGCGGCGCGCAAACAATGCCGTGGATGCTTTCATCGGTCTAGTGCTTCATGTCACGTAAGGCTTCGGAATTGAATTGGAGAACTGCTCGTTGGAATAGATGAAGCGTCAGCTTTATCTACTTTTCGATTCGCAAAATAGGAGCAACATAATATGGCTACTAAGGTCCTTACCCTGGTTGGTTCCCTTCGTGCAGGTTCAACAAATCAGCAGCTTGCTGAAGCAACCGCATTGAACTCACCAGAAGGCGTTGAAGTCAGCGTTTACTCGGGCCTTGAAAGCCTTCCGTTTTACAACGAAGATCACGATGTTGAAGGTGCTGTGCCAGCAGCAGCTCAGGCGCTTCGCGATGCAGCCGGTGAAGCAGACGCACTCCTGCTGATTTCCCCGGAGTACAACGGCACCATGCCAGCGGTACTGAAGAACGCCATCGATTGGCTGTCCCGTCCTTTCGGTACTGGTGCCGTGAAGGACAAGCCATCTGCCGTCATCGGTACCGCATTCGGCCAGTACGGCGGAGTATGGGCCCAGGATGAGGCTCGCAAAGCACTGACTATCGCTGGAGCAAACGTTTTAGAAGACGTTAAACTTTCCATCCCTAACTCCGTTGTTCGTTTTGCTGAACTTCACCCGAAGGATGACGCCGAGGTTGTTGGGCAGGTTGCCGAAGTGCTGGCAAACATTCGCACGGTAGCCGAAGCCAACTAAGCTTTTATCCGTGAATTTTCGAGAAAAGCCATGGCTTCGCCGTGGCTTTTCTCGCATCCTTACCACTAGCACGCCAGACGGTGCGATACTTGGTATAGAAAAACCTACAATCACTTCGGAGGCATCCATTGACTTCGGTCAAACTCGGCATGCCGGCGGCACCACCGCCGGTAATCACTCCACGTCGTAAGACTCGTCAGTTCAATGTGGGCAGTGTGGGCATCGGTTCGAACTCGCCCATCAGCGTACAGACGATGACTACCACCAAGACTTATGACATCAACGCAACATTGCAGCAAATCGCTGAGGTGACGGCCGCCGGTTGCGATATCGTGCGTGTCGCATGCCCGATTCAGNNATCGTGCGCATCGCATGCCCGACCGATAAAGATGCTGAGGCGTTGCCGATTATTGCGATGAAATCGCAGATCCCGGTTATTGCTGACATCCACTTCCAGCCGAAGTATGTTTTTGCTGCGATTGAGGCCGGCTGCGGAGCTGTTCGTGTAAACCCGGGCAACATCCGCAAGTTTGATGATCAGGTCAAAGAAATCGCAGCTGCTGCGAAAGATCACGGTACGTCGATCCGCATCGGTGTCAACGGTGGATCGCTTCACCCTAAACTGCTGAAAAAGTACGGCAAGGCGACCCCAGAAGCATTGGTTGAATCAGCCATTTGGGAAGCTTCCCTCTTTGAAGAGCATGGGTTCCACGACTTCAAGATTTCGGTTAAGCACAGCGACCCGGTCATCATGGTTCGCGCCTACGAGCTTTTGGCTGAATCTGGAGATTGGCCACTGCACCTAGGTGTAACCGAAGCTGGTCCTGCTTTCCAAGGAACTATCAAGTCCTCAGTGGCCTTCGGTTCCTTGCTCTCGCGTGGCATTGGTGACACTATTCGTGTCTCGCTCTCGGCCCCACCGGTCGAAGAGGTCAAGGTGGGCAATCAAATTCTTGAATCGTTGAACTTGCGTCCGCGTAAGCTCGATATTGTTTCCTGCCCTTCGTGTGGTCGTGCACAGGTAGATGTCTACACCTTGGCTGAAAAGGTCACTGCTGGTCTAGAAGGCATGAAAGCTCCACTGCGCGTTGCAGTGATGGGTTGCGTTGTCAATGGCCCAGGCGAGGCTCGTGACGCTGACCTCGGGGTAGCCTCGGGCAACGGCAAGGGACAGATCTTCGTCAAGGGCGAGGTCATCAAGACCGTCCCAGAAGACCTGATCGTCGAGACGCTCATTGAAGAAGCTAATCGTTTAGCTGCACAGATGGATCTGGACAATGACGAGAATCCTACCTCGGGTTCTCCCGTGGTCTCCGTCAGCTAGACAGAGTCCACCGGGGGAAGTCCGGGTCTTGGGCCGCAGGGACACTGCGGCCCTACTCGCATTGCTTGATCAAGACCCCGTCGCTAATATCTTCACCCGTTCCCAGCTTGCCCTGCACCGTTCTGCCGTCCCTGACGGATTCGCGCACCTGCTGGGTATCAACGACGAAGACGGATTGGAATCAGCCTGCTGGGTGGGGGCAAATATTGCGCCTACAGCCATGAGCGATGAACATGCTCGTGCCTACGCCCAATATGCGTTAGACACCAGACAACGCTTCGCTTCGGTCTTCGGACCAGCACAAACCGTTTTGGCTATGCGTGAAGTGCTTGCCACCGGCCCGCAAGATTTTTTTGACGTACGCGAAAATCAACCGATGATGTGTATCCGCCGCCGCTCTGAAGCGGTGGCGATACGTTCACTGCGTGTGGCTACTTTGCAGGACTTTGACCTTGTCTTACCGTCCAGCGCTGCAATGTTCGAAGAGGAGCTCGGTTATTCTCCGTTAGAAAACGGCGGAGGGTACTACCGCAGTCGGGTACGCCAGTTGATTCGTGAAGGACATACGCTCATCGATACTGATGAGTACGGTGAGATCATCTTCAAGGCGGATCTGGGCACGGTCACCACAGCCGCTGTGCAGATCCAGGGAGTGTGGATCAGCCCCCGATACCGCGGACAGGGCCTGTCCTCTGGATATATGGCGGCCACGGTTGCCTACGCCCTGCGATTTGCTCCAACAGTCAGTCTCTATGTCAACGACTTCAACCAACCTGCTATCAGGTCCTATGAACGTGTTGGTTTTGAGCAGGTTGGAACTTTTGCAACCATCCTCTTCTAGCCCATAAATACGGCTTCTGCCACCTTCTATGGTCACAATCCGTGATGAGCAGGCTCCCGTCTTCTAGACTCGAGGACAGCAACTATCGTGACGGGAAATTCTGTGGCTTTTGCCAGACGCACCAAACTCTACTTTGCCTCGGGGCTTTGCCTCGCAGGACTGCTGCTTAGCGGTTGCAGCACACCGGCTGAACCGAACGAGGAAACTTCCGGCGCCGCGTGGCAAATCAGCGCAGACGAACTTGAAAGTCAATTGAAGGAATTCGTCAAGGATGATCCGAAGGCAAAGGTCATTTCTGACGCGAAATTGCGAGAGAGCATCCCCGAAGCCCAAGCGTGGATTGAAGGGCTGAACGTTTCGCCGAGTAAATGCGGCGTCACCTTTGCAGCCCCGGTCACTGAACAACTAGCAAAATCAAAAATGGCAGCGGTACAGTTTGATGACCGATACCTAACTGTGGCCGTCTACCAGGATATCCAAGCACTAAAAAATCAGTGGGAAAGCGAAGCTAAAGCCAGTGCTGAATGCGCTAGATACTCGGTCACCAGTGATGGAAAAACACGTGCTTATCATTTGGCGAAACAGTCTTTGAAGACCAAATCCGAGCTAAACGACGCATATGTAGTTACCAGCAGTGACGGATCGACGACGCAACAGCAACTGGTAATCCGTGCCGCGCGTGGCAACGTCATGATTGGTTTCCAGCAGGAAACCTCGGCGAAGCAGACTCAAGAACAACTTCAACATGGCGCAGAACGTATAGACGCGTTGTTTGAGGAACTCAAATAGCCTTTTGGCTTCATGAAAAATTTTACTCCCGCCCGGCTGCACACCGAGGCGCATTCTAAGGATGGCCCATGACTAAACGTTCCCTATGGATACTTCCTCTGGCCGGGATGCTGGCCCTGAGCGCTTGTTCCTCAAACGGTGGCGACGATGCAGCATCCTCTGCACCGGTCTCCCAGCCGTCGCAGCAACAAGTACCGAATTCAGGTAAGACGCTGTCACCGGATCAGGTTAAGAACGTGGTCACTAAGCTGGTGGGGGATGACTCCTCAGCCCAGATCTTGGATAACGAGGTGATGAAACCCCAGTTGGAACAGGCTAAGAACATGTCGGGTGCGAGTGGAATCAAACCTGAGAAATGTGCTGAAGAGCAGGAAAAATACAGCGTCACCGATCTAACGGGGACCGTAGCGGCTTCTGCCACAGTCCAAGGTGATGCTACCGGTAAAGTAATCCAGATTTTCTCCATTACCGATGACGCGACGCGCGCCAAGATTTCAGATGCCTTGAAGTTGCCTAATATCGATGGCTGCGAAAGCATCACGGTGAACGTTTCTGGGCAGGATGTCAGCGCGGACAGGCAGATCCTGAAGCTTGATTCCACTGCGAATCAGTCGTTGACGATGGCTACACAGATGAAAGTCGGGGCGGAACAGCACTTGAATTCCGTCGCGGTTCAAGCACTTGAAGGAAACAACTTCGTACTGGTGACTTTCTCTAGCGGTACTGTGGAAGCGCCGTTGCTAGCCGGTGAAGCTATGCAACTAGCGGATCAAGCATTTGAGGAAATCAAAGCACTGCAATAAATGCGAAGTACTCTTTTATTTCTAACCTATGTCCAAATAGAGAAGTTGAGTCAGTAACCTGTTAGACACTTCGCGCGTGAATAAACTACTTTGGGTACTCCTGCTGTACCCGATGCCTGTATTCGGTTTATTCAGGGAGGCCCACGCACCTTTTTAAGTGGAGGGTTGTGCCCGCCGAAGCAGTGAAGCGTTTGACGAAATCAAATCGGTGCAATAAACCAGCGGATGTCTTTTATTTCTAACCAATATTCAAATACAGTGGAACCGACAGCTACTCGACGTGAGGATTGAATCATGAAAAAACGCTCATTGTGGTTACTTCCACTTGCTGGCGCGCTCGCTCTAACGGGTTGTTCCGATGCGGGCACAGATGCTCCCGCAGCCTCGGGCGATGCACAACCTACACAGGAAGCTGCAGCAGCAAAACCTTTGGACGCGGCTGCAGTCAAGACGATTGTCGAAAAACTTGTGGCTGATGAATCCGGCGCACAGGTCATCGATAGTGCCGCTATCGCTGAATCTCTAGCCCAGGCCAAAAAAATGGTCGAAAGCATGAAGATCGAACCAGCTGAATGCGCCGATTTAGTTGTTCAGCAGAGTTCTTTTGATATTACGGGCATTAACATGGCCACGGCCGTAGTTACTGGCGAAAAGCCTGGCGAATCAACCAGCTACAGCGTTGCATCCTACGAGGATGACGCCAAGCTGGCGACGGCCAAGAAAGCAGCGGAAACTAAGGATCTAAAGGGGTGCGATAAGTTCTCCATGGAGATGCAGGGTATGAAGTTGAACGCCTCAGCCGAAATTCTCGAGGCTACTTCGGATGCGGAACTGACTGTCGCCACCAAGTCGAATATTTCCATGGATGGTAAGGAAGTTCCCATGGGCAGCCTCACGCTACAGGGCTTCGTTGGCCCGAATATGGTTTCTGTTGCCTACTCTGGCGAGATCGATGACGAGAAAACTAAGCTAGATGAACTAACCAAAGAATTGAACATCGCTGTTGCCGAGCTGAACAAGACCCAGTAACTAGATTTGTTTTCATGAATGCCGCTTGTGCCCGCTGAAGGGTTCTGGCGGCATTTTTGATCAGCGGAGATCAAAATAGTTAGTTGAAAGCACCCGCTGCCACACAACAACCTGGCTACAGAACGTAAATCAGGAAAAATCCTACCTATCCAATGCGTTGCGTGGCATTCTCAATAAGTGAATGTGAACCGCTGCCATTCCGAAGCGGCGTATCAAGCAGCGCTGACTGCCGGTGAAGATCCTCCAGTAAAGCGAGAGGTCTCAAAGCGCTGCATCAGCGGTGGGCAGAAGGAACACGGATTTACTGAGCAGCTCGTGCTGTAGTCGCATGTTCTTGGGGATGGGCCGGGTCGCAGAGCAACGACATTGTTCTTCGGCACTACTGGAAATATTTGGGCTTGCAACTCAAGGCTATATGCGAGGGGACATCCACCCCGGTGTAGGCACTCGCCGAGACGTACCACCGGTCCCGAGTTCTGTTCCCTTACACTTTCTCCGGCCCCGCTGTGTATGTGCTGAATTCGATCTAAGGGTCTTTATCCTGGAATTCATTTGAAATACAGTGGTCTGAATGCTGTTTTCCGAATCAATTGAATATGCCGCAAACGTGGGGCTATCTGAACGGATTGGAATCCCACGTCAAGGGTAGTGAAAGCTTAGGCAAACTAAAATAGCCGAAAGTAGTTTTCCCGGGAATTAGGGCTGTTGAATTCCTCTCACCCAATGGCTCCGGGATTTTGTCGTCCGAGCACCGAAGTCCCCTCAGGCGCACACCGAAAAGTGACCGAAGAAACGCTAAAACAGGTTCTAGTAGCAAGGATCAAGAAGATGGAACCGAAGAACGGGGTTACTGGCATGTAGGAAACGGCCCTGCCGAGGTCTTTTATAGGCCGTTGTCGGCGAAACCCGATCTCGCGTATCCCTTGAATTTATTGGCAAGTGGCGGGAAGCGGTAGGATTGAAGATGGTCGAGATTGTGGCCGAAACCCATTTGATTTTGCATAGCTGGTCGGCACCCGAAAACGCCTCGGGAGTCGACGGACGGAAAAGGACGCCCCGCGTGGTTTTGAAGCTCTCCACCCTGTTCCTGCGCACCTTGCGCGAAGATCCCGTTGAAGCAGAAGTAGACAGCCATAAGCTGCTAGTTCGTGCCGGGTACATTCGCCGCGCAGCACCGGGCATTTACACCTGGCTGCCACTGGGCTTGAAGGTGCTTGCTCGGGTAGAGGCCATTGTTCGAGAAGAAATGAACGCCATTGGCGCCCAAGAAGTTCACTTCCCGGCATTGTTACCTCGTGAACCTTATGAGCAGACCGGTCGCTGGACTGAATACGGCGAAGGCCTGTTCCGTCTGAAGGACCGCAAGGGAGCCGATTACCTACTGGCTCCAACCCATGAGGAAATGTTCACTTTGTTGGTCAAGGACTTGTACTCCTCCTACAAGGACCTTCCGGCGTACCTGTACCAGATTCAGAATAAGTACCGTGATGAAGCTCGTCCACGTGCGGGTCTGTTGCGTGGTCGCGAATTCATCATGAAGGATTCTTACTCCTTCAACATTGATGATGAGGGCCTGGACGAAGCTTATGCTGCGCACCGAGGCGCCTACGTCCGAATCTTTGAACGTTTGGGCCTTGAAGTTGTTCCTGTGTTCGCGCAGGCCGGTGCCATGGGTGGGTCCAAGTCTGAAGAATTCCTGCACCCAACTGCTGTTGGTGAAGATACCTTCGTGCGTTCGCCAGGCGGTTATGCCGCGAACGTCGAAGCAGTGACCACGGTGGTTCCGGAAGCAATTGATTTCGGCGATGCCGCGGCCTTCGAAGTACTGGACACCCCGGATACGCCAACCATTGAGTCCTTGGTCGAGGTGGCTAACCAGCTGCGCCCGCGCGCCGAAGGCCAATGGACCGCAGCTGACACCCTGAAAAACGTTGTTGTCGCTGTCATTGATCCAGAAGGCAACCGNNCACGTGGTTGTTATCGGTATCCCAGGTGACCGTCAGGTCGACTTGAAGCGAGCCGAAGCAACCATCGGCCTTGCGTTGCAGATCAATGGTGAAGTAGCTGTCGAAGCTGCTAACGCCGAAGACCTTGCCAAGCACCCGGAACTGATCGCGGGCTACATTGGCCCAGGCAACGGACTAGATCAGCAGGTACTTGGTACCGAAGCTTCCAGTGGGATCATCTACCTAGTAGATCCGCGCATTGTTTCCGGCTCCAGCTGGATTACNNGGCGCCAATGAAAAGGGCAAGCACGTCTTCGGACTGGTGGCTGAACGTGATTTCTCCTTTGACGGCACCATCGAGTCAGTCAAGGTCCGCGAAGGCGACCCAGCACCGGATGGTTCCGGACCGCTACGTACCGAACGCGGTATCGAAATGGGACATATCTTCCAGCTCGGCCGTAAGTATGCTGCGTCGCTTGACCTGAAGGTACTGGACAAGAACGGCAAACTTTCCGTAGTGACCATGGGTTCCTATGGAATCGGTGTCACCCGTGCGGTGGCGGCGCTGGCCGAGGCTTATCATGATGAGAATGGCCTGGCCTGGCCTAAGCAGGTTGCTCCGGCGGACATCCACATTGTGGTGACAGGTAAGGGTGAAGAGCTTTTGGCAGCAGCCGACAACCTTGCCAAGGAATTCGAAGCTAAGGGCATGGAGGTCATCTTTGATGACCGCCCGAAGGTCTCCGCTGGTGTGAAGTTCTCCGATGCAGAGCTCATCGGCGTGCCAACCATCGTGGTGGTTGGCCGCGGACTTGCCGACGGAGTTGTTGAGGTCAAGGACCGTGCGACCGGCGAACGCCGCGACGTGGCAGTGGCCGATGTCGTGGAGGAATTGACCGCTTAATACCGGTGCGTTTCACCAGTAGTAAATGAATAGAGGTAGCAGCGCGGTGCCGGAGATTCTTTCTTTTTTGTCACTTGACGGTCTTGAATTCACTTGGACGTCGCTGATCCTGCTTTTACTTGCAGGATTCGCGGCGGGCTGGATTGATGCGGTTGTCGGTGGTGGAGGATTGATCCAGTTGCCCGCGCTGCTGCTTTTTCCCGGAATGAGCCCTGTGCAGGCCTTGGCTACCAATAAGCTGGGCTCAATTTTTGGCACAACAACCAGTGCCATTACCTATTACCGGCGAACTAGTCCGGATCTAAAGACCGCCATTCCCATGGCGTTGATGGCGATGCTTGGTGCTTTCGGGGGAGCAGCCATTGCGACGGTCCTTCCAGAACGGTGGATCCAGCCGATTATTATTGCCGCTCTGGTCGCGGTGTTGGCCTTTACAATTTTTAAACCTGCGGCCGGAGAGCTAAGCAAACTACGGTATCAAGGCAGCGGTCATTACCTGCGCGCAATTCTGATCGGTCTGATTATTGGTGGTTATGACGGAATGATTGGACCGGGCACCGGATCGTTCCTGATCATCGCCATGGTCACGGTGCTCGGCTACAACTTCTTGCAGTCTTCGGCCAAAGCAAAAATCGTCAATCTTGCCACCAACTTTGGTGCGCTGGTTTTATTCATCCCCGCCGGGCACGTAGTTTTTGGCCTCGGTTTGGCTCTGGGCGTGATGAACATGGCCGGCGGCTACCTCGGCGCTCGCATGGCAATATCCAAGGGCAGCAAGTTCATTCGGATCATCTTCGTGATCGTCGTTTGCGCATTGATAATCAAACTCGGTTCCGACATGTTATTCGCCTAATCGAGGTCAAGCACCTCGCAGTCAGGTGCGCATCACTGAGTGGGCAGCTTCGGACGTGGAATCCTTAGGCATAAATGCCTCTCAGCACTTTGCATGAACACCGAAACCGCTCGGCCGCTTAACCAAAAATTGTCGGTTCGCTTAAAAGCGAACCGACAATCTCTAGAGGCAATGTCCCCATATTGCCTTACCTAGAATCAACATCAATCAGCTCTGGCCCATCCCCATAGGCCGGTGCGGCTTGAAGAGTCGAATCGGTTGTATTGCCACAACCAATCTTTCTCCCTCCTTGCAGGTGCCCGCGAAAGCTGAACGTCTTCTAGGACGTTTTTTGGTAACAACAGTTCCCGCTGTGCCAGAGAAATCCCTACTTCGAGCGGATCAACCTGACGTTCACTTAAGAATCTCAAAATTATGGATCGGCCGCGTCATACCAGCACGGTATCTTTCACGGGTAACACTCAGCTTCGTTTCGGCACGGGGTCATTTGGCAGGGAAAAACCTGAACGATAGGCCAACGCGACCGCCGACGCTCGATCCCGTGAACCGGTTTTGAAAAGAATCCGGGCAACATGTGTTTTCACCGTTGCTTCACTGAGGACCAGCAAGTCCCGGATTTCGTGGTTGGACATTCCCGCGGCGACTAACCGCAGAACTTCCTGTTCGCGTCGGGTCAATAAAGTTGAGACATCGGGTAGGTCCGTGGAGCTTGCCCGAATTCGGTTGACGAGTCGGGTTGCGGCCGTGGCATCCAACCAGGTTTCGCCAGCTGCCACACGCCGAATCGCGATGGAAATTTCGGTAGGCAAGGCATGTTTGAGCAGATATCCGCTGGCCCCTGCCTGCAAGGCTTGAGCTACAATTTCTTCGTCGTCAAAGGTAGTCATGATCAGTACCCGGACCAGATGATCCCGGGACTCACGTGTTTCTTGAACAAGTTTCCTCGTCGCTTCGACGCCGTCAATGCCAGGCATGCGGACATCCATGAGCACAACATCGACGGCGTATTCACGAGCCATTGACAGTGCTTCGATACCCGATCCAGCCTCAGCAACAACTTCAACGTCTGGCTCTGCCGAAAGCAGCATGGAAATCCCGGCTCTGACCATGTGTTGATCGTCTACGATTAGCACTCGCGTTTTCGTCTTGAGCTGCGCAGGAAGAATTGAGGAATTTTCGGTATTCACTTCGTTAACTCGCCTTTCACCCAGCATCGTCTATTTGAGCTTGCTCGCGTAAATCCTGATCGTTCTTGGCCGGCAACACTGCCTTGACCAAGAACCCATCCTTAGTCGGTTCAGCGACTAAAGTGCCACCGCTGATAGTGACGCGTTCGCGCAATCCAACAAGTCCGAATCCTCCGGAGAGCCCCGGAGTTTTAACTGCACCGGAAACT
>DNHA01000021.1 GCA_003486025.1 Micrococcaceae bacterium
AGCGCTACCCGCCATGGCGGAATCAGTACGCAGCACCTCTGGACTGCAATTCGTCACCGTCGCTAACCCTCAAGGCGATGTGATCACCTCGAGCTTCCCTGACGAGGTGGGAACCTCGATTCTTCATCCGCAATCGCAGGTAGTAGAAGGCCGAGGGTGGACCGGAGATATCTGGCGCAACGGAAATCATGTGCTGATCGCACAAGTGCCGGTTCTAGACGACGAAGGGACAATGGTGGGCATCGTCAGCGCCGGCCAAAAATATCCTTCAACACAAGCGGTTATCCGCGAGATCGCACCCAGCGCCCTCTTTACGCTCTTGGTGTCCGTGCTCTTGGGAACCGTAGGGTCCGTGCTCCTTTCCAGGAGGGTCAAACATCAAACCCGTGGCATGGAACCCCGAGAAATCTCAGAACTCTTCGAGCACCGCGAAGCCCTGCTGCATGGGGTCAAAGAAGGAATCGTCTCCATTTCCCCCGACCAACGAGTCATGCTGGCTAACGACATTGCGATTGAACTACTGCAGCTGCCCAATGACTGTGTAGGGAAAACACTGGAACAGCTAAGGGTCGCACCGCAAGTGACCCGTGCACTGACCATCAAGCAGAATCACCCCGATCGTCAATTCCTCGTTGCCGAGAAGGTCCTTGTCTTCAACCGGATGCCGGTGGCCGTCGCCGGACGCGACCTCGGATCTGTCACCACCTTTCGTGACCGGACCGAGCTGACCCTCTTGGAACAAGAATTAGGCGACAGTAAAGCCACATCGGACATGCTGCGGGCACAGACCCACGAATTCGCCAACCAGCTACATGCCATCTCGGGGCTGATCCAGCTTGGTGAATATGACGAAGTAGTAGGTTTCATCGATGGGGTGAGCTTCAGCCGAAGCAAACTCTTCGAAGACGTGGCTGCTCGGATTACGGAGCCGACTATTGCTGCGCTCTTGATCGCCAAGGCCAGCGTGGCTACGGAACGGGGGATCAGGCTAAGCGTCGCTGAAAACTCACATCTTGGACGCAACGACGAACAACTCGCACGAGACCTCACCACGGTCATCGGCAACCTCGTGGACAACGCCATGGATGCGGTATCAGCAGTGACTCAACCTCAAATCGAGCTGCGCATAGAAGAGTCCGAAACCCACGTAACCGTTCAGGTAAGCGATAATGGATCCGGGATAGATGACGCGGCAATTAGTGAGATCTTTACTCAAGGATTTTCAACCAAAGACACCACAGTATCCGGCGGACGAGGATTTGGGCTGGCACTAACCAGGCTAGTCTGCCGGCGGCGCGCAGGCGACGTGCAAGCCATCAACGCTGATGGCGCACAATTCACCGCCACACTCAGGAAGTAGGAAACAACTCGTGATCAAAGTACTGGTGATTGATGATGACTTCATGGTCGCCAAGGTTCACTCCGGATTCGTCAACAACGAGCCGGGATTCTCTGTGGTGGGAGTAGCTCACTCGGCCAAAGATGCACTGATAGCAGCCACTGCATTGTCACCGGACCTCGTCTTGCTCGATATCCACCTGCCAGACATGAATGGCCTGGACCTGCTGCAGCGTCTGCGCGAAGTCCAGCCCGACCTCGACGTTCTAGTCATCAGCGCGGCACGCGAAATGGATACCGTGCGCCGGGCACTGCGCGGCGGAATCGTGCACTATCTAATGAAGCCGTTCTCCCGCGAAGATCTGCACGAACGTTTAGAGCACTATCTGAAGACATACCAGCCGTTGCATCAAGCCGACCAAGAACTTGAACAGGCTGACGTCAACCGGCTCTTCGGACTCAGCGGACAAAACCGCCGGCCATTGCCTAAGGGATGCAGCGCCGAAACCATGACACTAGTAGAAAACATCGTTAAAGAAGCCGCACAGCCTATCTCCGCCACCGAAACGGCAGAGAAACTCGGCACCTCACGTGTGAGCGCTCGCCGGTATCTGGAATACCTGGCCGAAGAAAATCTGGCCCAGGTAAATCTGCGTTATGGGGGAGTGGGACGTCCGGAGCGACGATACTCGTGGAACATCTAGCAGTTACAACGTGGCATCAGAGTTAAAGTAGGCTAATCGTCGCTGAGTCGAATAAAGACCTAGACATTGCTGTGGCCTTGCACCAAGTACTCGGTGCAAGGCCATCATACTGTCAAGGCTAAAGCTGCAAGGTCAAAGCCCAGCTAGGCCCTGCTTGACTTGGAATGCTGGTTCGAGGCTAGATCTTCGAGTTTTTCTCGCGGGGCAGAGGAAATATAGCGTTCCATGCTGTCATCCAGTTCGCTGAGCCATGGTGTGTGATGCTTGTCCGCCATAGTGCCGGTCATCACTGAACGATAAACCTTATCGCGGTAGGTCAGGATATTTTTCTTTTTATCGGTTTTCCAAGCCATAAAGGTTCTGGTGACCTCATCCAAATCAAACATCGGGTAGTCCGTCTGCTCAATGAGATCCCGGATGTAGTCGGCTTGGAATTTCACTTCGTCTTCTGCTGTTTCGATCGCGTTAAAACGTTCAAGCCATACATCGATGCTTTCGCGTTGTTCGCTCGGTGAAGGGACGGTTAGCTTGCCCAAAATTAGATCGCGAACGTACCAAGCCTGCGCATCAAACATATTAAAGGTGAACCATTGATCCTGGGCACCAAGGTAGTACAGACTGTCGTTGTTTTCAGAAACAACACCACGGTACAAGGTATCCGGGTAAACGTTGTTAGGTGAATCCAGTGCAAGGTCTGAGGGCAGGAACGGATAGTGGTGCAAGTATCCGGTGCACAGGATGACCGTATCAACTGTGCGGGACATACCGTTGCTGAAGTACGCGGTTGCACCTTCGAAGCGGTCAATGAGTGGGAGTTCCTCAATGCCTTCAGGCCAGTCGAACCCCATAGGACCTGAGCGGTAGCTATAAGTGACTGAACGTGCGCCCATTTTGAATGATTGGACGCCAATGTCTTCAGCCGAATAACTGGCTCCGATTAGTAGAACATCTTTATCGGCCAAGCGTTCAGCCCCGCGGAAATCGTGGGCATGCATTAGCTCGCCAGAGAAAGTTTCGATGCCTTTAAAGTCTGGGACGTTAGGGAAGCTGAAGTGCCCGGAGCCCACAATGACGTGATCGAATTCGGAAGTTTCTGTTTGTCCGGTCTTGAGGTTTTCGGTGGTGACAGTAAATAGGCTGGTGCTATCGTCAAAACCAACCCAACGCACCACGGTAGCGAAGCGAACGTGCTTTTTAATATCGGACTTCTCAGCGCGACCATTGATGTAGTCCCACAGCACTGCACGTGGTGGGTATGAAGAAATTGGGCGACCAAAATGCTCATCAAATGTGTATTCGGCGAATTCTAGGGCTTCTTTGGGACCGTTAGACCAAAGGTTGCGGTACATGCTCGAGTGCACGGGTTCGCCATACTTGTCGATACCACTACGCCAGTTGTAATTCCACTGGCCTCCCCAGTCGTCTTGCTTTTCGAAGCAGACGATCTCAGGGATTTCTCGCCCGGATTTCTTGGCAGAATCGAATGCCCGCAGCTGGGCAATGCCGCTGGGTCCTGCTCCAATGATTGCGACGCGTTGAGTCAAACGTACCTCTCCGGCTATCTAAGCCTTATATCAGTTGCACGCTGGGAATCGAATCAATAACCGAGTCCGTCAGTGTCGCGCAATTCAACAAAAATGCTTTAACCAGTCGACAAGTCACGCATTGAAAGTGGTCAGGTGTCGAGGGGATACTTGTCCTGTTTAAAAGACTTTACCCCTGAGTTTATCAGTTATTCATTTTCCGGAATTTTAAAGCATCTATTGAGGATGGGAATGACATCGATTCAGAGAAATTCGTGTTCGGTATTTCCCTCAGTGGCACGGCAAGTAACGCCAACTTCGAGGGGCCGAGTGCCGACGAGTCGCAGACTATTGAGCTGCCAATTTTTACACAAAGGAGGCGGAGACTTTTTGACGATGCTCGCTGGCTGCATAGGTGCCGAGAATCTTGATTTCCCAAGTGAAGAAGTCCAACTCTTCTAAGGCGAGGCGTACCGGTAGATCTTCGGGATGGCCTTCGATGTCAACCATGAAAATGGTGGCAGCGAAACTTGAATCGAGCATGTAACTTTCCATGCGGGTCAGGTTTACTCCGTTGGTAGCAAATCCGCCTAAGGCTTTGTACAGTGCACTGGGCACGTTGCGAGCGTGGAAGACCAGCGTGGTGATCACAGATTCGGGTAGTTTAGAGCGCGCGGGGAGTTCTTGCTTCCGTGCAAGGACAACGAAACGGGTGGTGTTCGTTTCGTCGTCTTCTACCGAAGAAGCTAGTACTTCTAATCCATAGAGTTCGGCAGCAAGTGGTGGTGCCAGCGATAATTTGGTTGGGTCGTTCCAATCTCGGATCTCGCGCGCGGAACCTGCGGTGTCTCCTGCGATCACTGGTGTCAGATTGTGCTCACGGATGATCTTGCGGCACTGCCCAAGCGCATGGATATGACTATGGACTTCTGTAGCTTCCTCAATGCTGCTTCCAGGCAGTCCCAACAGGTCAAAACGAATACGTAAATAATGCTCGCCAACAATCTGTAGTCCAGATTCGGGGAGTAAAACGTGAATGTCAGCAACTCGTCCCGCAATCGAGTTCTCAATTGGGATCATGGCAAGATCTGCGTCACCGCTTTCCACCATGGCGAAGGCGTCTTCAAAGCTCGCACAAGGTATGGCTTCCATATCGGGGAACTGCTGGGTGCAGGCCATGTTCGAATTGGATCCGGCTTCGCCCTGATAGGAAATCTTTTTGCTCATTAGTTCAATTTAGCGCAGAGTGCTCGCCGCCGATGAATGCTAGCAAGGATGTTTCGAAGTGGCCGATCCACGAATGTTGCTAAGAATCTCTGGGACTAAAATTCCTTGAAAATATCCGTCCGACCGTTCGCGTAAAGCCAGATTCAGCGGTGCGAATCGATTTGTGTGGATGCAAAATTTTACACAATTCAGGGCCGCAACGGTTTTAATCAGCTTGAGCTATGATGTAGCTCACTGCTGTTTTGGGATCTCAGCATTTCATGGGGGTGTGAAGTGGCACAACCTACGTTGATTGGGTCGGTGCAGAAAGCATTGCGCCTTTTGGAAGCTGTTGCGGCGAGTAGTACTGCCATTTCGGCGAAGAAGCTTGCACGAATCACCGATTTTCCACTGCCAACGACCTATCACTTGTTGCGGACCCTCGAATTTGAGGGCTACCTGTGCAAAATTGATGGTGGGTATGCACTAGGCACATCGTCATTTACGGTGCAAAATGATGCGATCCAAGAACTGGTGCCACGGGTTCGTCCAGTGCTCCGGTCATTGAGTGATGAGCTAGGCGCAGCCACCTATTTAACCACGTACCAGGATGACGAGATCCATCTTCTGGCAATGGTCGAAGGTCCCGAAGGGCGAAGCGTGGATTTGTGGGTAGGCGTGCATGAGTCCGGGCATGCTACGGCATTCGGCAAGGCGATTTTGGCAAACCTCAGCGAGGAACTGCGTGATGATTACATCAACCGGCACGACCTGTATGATCTGACGCCTAACACCATTACTAGCCGCGGCGGTCTGGAGCGCAACTTGTCCGTTGGTTCCAAGATTTGGTCAGATAAAGAAGAATATCTACTTGGTATTTCCTGTCACGCGGCTCCCATCCAGAATGCCGGGATGGTTGGCGCGATTGCAGTTTCTCTACCTGCGCAACGCAAGATGCTGGAAAGCGAAGAAGCAAGTCTTAAGCGGGCTGCAAGACGTCTCGGACTGGCAATGGGGCCATCACTTATCAGTATTTGAAATCTTGTCTCTTGTTGACCAGTTGGCCCACCAGCGATGATGGAGTCATAGAACTTCAGTCGGAGTCTTGAAATCCAGAATGTAGCGAGAGCTACGGAACAACTGCGGTATCTAGCATTCCAGATAGCCTCTAAACGTCCTGGGCAGCATTTTCCGAGTACCCCCAAGCCTCGGAAAACCAATGTTCAGGATAGCGACCCCGAAGGTTCCCCCAAGACTTCGGGGTCGCTCTGGCTGTAACGGCAACGGCCAGAGGTCTAACGACTGCGTACTTTTGCGTTACAGCTGCCCATAGTGGGCTGTAAGTTTTGCCAAGCCTGCGTCGATACTTACCGTTGGCTTCCAGTCCAGCACTTCATGCGTCTCGCGTTGGTCAAACCAGTGAGCGGTTGAAAGTTGCTCGGCCAAGAACCGAGTCATCGGCGGCTCGTCATGCACTAGATTACGGGAACCTGCGGCCAGCCAGATTTTCTCGATAATCGAACCCGCACCGCGCGCCAACCAGCCTGGAACATTGAGTTTCGGAGCGGGAGCTCCGCCAGCCTTGCAGATTCCAGCAATGAGTTCCCCCACCGGGCGAGGCTCACCGTTGGTGACGACAAGTGCACGTCCGTGGGCGTAATCCATGCGTTCCAGCCCGCGAACAATCGCGGACGCCGCATTATCAATATAAGTAGTGTCAATCAGTGCCACACCACTGTCTAGCAGTGGAAGCCGGCCGCTCTTGGCACGGTCAACCACACGCTCAACCAGTTGGGTATCGCCAGGGCCCCACACCACGTGTGGTCGAATGGCAGCAACCCGGAATTCGGGGGAGTCCTCGGCCAACGCTCTTAGCTCAGCAGCTGCCTTAGAACGAGCGTAGTTACCGCGAGCCAAATTCGGGTTCGCAATTCCTGCTGATGCGCCCGCCAAAGAATCGCCGAAATGAGCGACCGAAGGGGAAGACACAAAAACAAAATCCTTGATGCCAGCGCTTTTCGCAGCCGCTAACAAGTTTGCTGTTCCATCGATGTTGGTGGCGACGAATTCGTTCCAATGGCCGGTAAAGGAGACCTTCGCGGCTAGATGAATCACCGCATCCATGGATTCAACGGCTGTGGCCACTGCATCCTGATCGGTGAGTGAGCCACGGATCTCGTCCATTGCTTGGCTCGAAGCACCGCGCTGGAAAGTTCGAACGTGGTGTCCTTTGCCGCGCAATAGCTCAGCTACCGCCCCACCGAGCATCCCACTGGCTCCGGTAACCAAAACACGACGAGGTTTTGCTTTATTCTCAGCGGTGCTCATGGCTTGCGGACCCTTCCTCCGGCCAGCGTGGCAGTTGCCCAACTAGCTAGCGCGGCACGGTCGATTTTGGAGTTATGGCGAATGTCAGTTGGCAGCGATGAAACAATCAAAACTGCAGCCACATCCACACCGGTTTCGGCCACGGCATGGCGAACTTTTTCCGATAACTCGTTGCTAGCAGGGCCTGCCTTGCGCGCCGCTGGAATAGTTTCCATCACTACTACGGCGGCCTGCGTTCCAACCGGTCCTACGCCCACCAGCGCGGCGCGACCAGCGCCGGACACAGACTCAACAGCGTGTTCAGCGGCCACCGGGGTAATAGCACCTTTAGCGGTGCTCAATACATGCCCCAGCCGGCCCTCTACCCAAAGCCGTCCGTCATCATCGAGATGTCCAACGTCTCCAGTTCTGTGCCAGCCCGGGATTGAAATGCTTACCTGCTCGGTAATCCAGAGCCGGTCATAGCGATCTTTGACGTGCGGGGCACGTACCAGGATTTCGCCCGTGACATTGGGTGTGTATTCTGGACTATTTCCTGCCATGCCCAGAGAATCAATCGGCGCAATGGCTACCATTGCGCCAGCGACGGCCGTACCAACGCACACACCGTTACCCTGGCCCGCAGCGCGAATGCCCGCAAGGTCGATATCTGTGACGGGAAGCGCCTCGGTCATTCCATAAGGCGTGTGTACCTGTGCGTTAGGTACAAGCTCTTGGACTTTGGCTAGCAAAGGTTCTGGAATGGGCGCACCGGCCGAGAGCATTACCGAAACGTTCGCGAGAGTCTTCCGGTGGGTTGCGTCCAAGGAATTCTTGGTTTCCAATACGTTGGCCAGTGCAGCAGGTGAGGCGAATACCGTCGTTGCATCCACAGCGACCGCAGCATCTGCTAGGGCAGAGGCAGTCAGCGTTCGCGGTGCAGTGACATCCATATCCGGAGTGACCGAGGTGGCGCCCAAAGCGGGGCCAAGGAGCGCAAACGGCGCAAACCCTGCAACTAGTGCAGATCCTGCCTTGAGGTTGTAGGTTTCACGCAACGTATCGCGCATGGCGGCCAGCTGGCGGTGAGTATAGACAACACCCTTCGCGGGGCCGGTCGAGCCAGAAGTGAAGAGTACCGCGGCGTCAGCATCTGGTTCGGCGGGTACGAAATTTGAAGCCTTGGGCGCCAGCTTGTTACCTGCGTTGAAGAGCTCGGGAAGTGAATGCTCAACGCCTAATAGTTTGCGCTTGGCCGCAGGCAAGGTTTCCACTGAAATTTTGGTACCTGGCCAGTTGAACAGTCGTGCTCCGGTGAGTGCACGGTCAATACCAATAAGATAGCTTGGACCAGCGCCCTTGATGGCGCGCCCCAAGCCTTTGGTGCCGAGTCCAGCGTCTGCCACAACGATCACTGCGCCCAAACGTAAGCATGCGTAGATCAAGGATGTCAGTTCGATGCCAGGGGGAACCAGCAAATTGACGCGATCTCCGGCCTTAACGCCAATTTGCTCGAGACCTGCGGCCAAGGCGTTTACGCGCTGGCCCAACTCTGACCAGGACAGCGAGCGTGGCGGATTAATATCCACTACTGCAACGCTCGCATCTTCGGTGCGCGAGTCCAGCTCGGCGAGCATTGGGCGGTATTCGCCGAGACTGTCAGCCCGTGAAGAATTCTTAGGGTTCTGCCCGCTGGCCAGCCATTCAAATATTGGGGTGGCGATATCTTTATCTTCGCCTACGAGGTGGCTGGCACCTTCGAAACGGTGCACCTGTGCGTGGGGGAGTCGGTCCATCAAGTCACGAAGGTAGCGGTCTGAGAAAACGGGATCTTTTGGACCCCACAGCATCAACACGGGAACAGAGAGCGTGCGTGCGGCCTCCGCGATCTCGTTCAGTGCTGAACGGCTTGGGTGATCTTCAGCGAAAGGAATATCTGCCACAAAGTTCGCTACGCCATCGCGTTTGGCAGCACTTGCATAGGGAGCCATAAATGCTTTGCGGACTTCTGGATCCAGCGCAGGCTGGGCAAGTGAGTGGGTTACCTGCAAGAAGGCGCTGGTGGTCTTGGTGCCCCAGCTATGAACCGCAGGATGTGAAGCGAGCTTCAACGCTGCGGGGAGTTCAAAGCCTGCAGGGTGAATGGCGGTATTGGTCAAGATGACGTTTGCTAGCTGATCCTGATGCGTGGTGGCCCATCCCAGTGAAATGACACCACCCCAGTCATGACCCACGGTGGTGACCTTGCCATTGAGTCCGAGCGAATCGATGAGGTCTCCCAAATCATTAACTCGGTCAGCTAACCGACGGAACTTGCCGGTGCGCGCAGAGAAACCCATATCTAGCTGGTCTACCGCGACCACGCGCCACGGCAGAGCACTAGCCGAAACATGGTTCAACAAGCTGCGCCACAGGTAGGACCAGGTGGGATTTCCGTGGACACACACGAGCGTGCCAATCGGCTCGATTCCTCGTGCTAGAAGTTCTTCTTCATTATCAAGCAGATGCCACTTGTGCAGCGTCCCTGGATCATCCACTTCTGATGTGGAAGGAACCTCAAGATAAGTCGAATAAATTCCATCGACACCGGGGAAAAGCTCGGTCACCAGGCAATCTCCATCATCGCGGTATTTAATCCTGAACCAACACCCATGCACAGCACGCGGTCACCTGGCTTCAAAGTGTCAGCTTCCTGAGACAAGGTCATCGGCAATGAGGCTGGGCCGACGTTTCCCCACTTGGAGAAGGTAATCGGAACACGATCCTTGACCAGGCCCACAGCCTTGATGATGGCGTTGGTGTAGGACTTGGAAACCTGGTGGGTGACATACCTATCCATGGACTTCCAATTCCAACCGGATTCCTGGGCTTCATCCCAAGCATTTACCACCAGTTCTAAACCGTTGTCTAGCAGTCCCTTGGTGTCGGTGTACATTCCTGCCGGTCCACCTACGCACAGTTCATGGTGTTCGGTACCAGCGCGGGAGACGCCACCAATGATGCGGTGTCCGTCCGGGTGCAGATCTGCTGGGCCAATGACGGCTGCAGCTGCGCCCGAACCAAGGGTCAGAGTCGCAAACTCGCGCATGTAATCTTCACGAGTAGAGCTCTCATGATTTAAGCGTTGGAATGTTGTTTCCTGCGTGGGGCGGGAATCTTCACCAGCCACGATCAATGCATACTTGATCTGCCCCGAATCAATCATATTTGCTGCCAAGCTCATACCATTGACGAATCCTAGGCAGGCATTTGTTATGTCAAAATTCATAGCGGAGGATGGCAAACCCAAACCATTGTGAATCTTGGAAGCTACCGAAGGCTCTAGATTGCGGCGAGTGACTGAGGTATTGATCAGCAGACCAATCTCGCCCGGTTCCACACCTGCCTGTGTTAGCGCATTTTTACCAGCAATGATTGCAGCGTCGTCAAACTCGACACCCTCAGACCACCAACGGCGTTCTTTTACGCCCGACACCCGTTCAAGCAACTTCTTAGACAGACGTAGACGCTTAAGGCTTGGAGCTAGGCGCTCGTCGAATTCTGCTGAACTCATGACCTCTGGTGCAAGTACGCTATTTACCGCTAAGAGGGCCACGTTGTGGTGTTTAAAAGTGGCGTTGCCGTTCAAAATGTTGCCTTTGTGTCGGGGCTGTCACGCCGTGCTCGGACGCAACGAAGTAGAAGTAGTTTGATGCTTTAAGAGCAATAATTAAAAAACGTCTGTCTCTACCGTATTCCTTGTTGGTGCACAGTGCGTACACGGGCACGCTATTTTCAGCGGTTAGCAAGAAACTCACAGTCTTTTTGGCTATATTTCGCTCATCTGAACCACGGTGAGTTACTGCACAGTAACATTTTTGAGCAATTGGGCCATTGATGGCTTGGTAGCTTTGGCAGTGCGCAGAAGTAAATTCTGAGAGCCGTGGCTCTAATTTCAGCTCCGGTAGGCTTGCCATGAGCTAAGGGAACGATGGTGCTTGCACTGCGAATAGGCGGAAAATCTTATGGATCTACTACGCGGTTTAGGCCGAGAAGAACTATCGATCGCGATTTGGGTATGCGTCGCAGTTTTTGCTGTAGCTATGGGCACATGGCGTCGCCGGCAACTGCAGTGGGTAGCTCTTAGTACTGTGATGCTCTTTGCAGTGCTTAACGCCGGCGCGGGGATCTACGTTTTGAGGACAGTTGGAGATTCCAGGTGGGCGCAGGAGGGTACCGTCCCACTCAGCGCACCGTCCCTGAACGAAACACCTCTCGTCGGGCAGTACTTGGACCCATTAAATTCCGTACTCCAATCAATGGTTGGAAGTGTGAACACGCTTGTGGCGTTTCAGCAGGCGCTTCCGGTAGCACTGGATTTCTTCACGAGGAGCGGCTGGGCGTTGCTCATCGCGGTTCCACTGATGATTCTCGTCGCGGTGATGAGTTACAGAGCTGCTAGGCGTCGACATCGAGAGCTCAATAAGTACCGTTCGACTGTTGACCAGCTCAAAATTGATTTAGATCAAGTTAAAGCCCAGCTCACAATGTTGGACGGAGCGTCAAACGTTGGCCAACCAGCAAAAGCTCTACCGCAAGCCCGACGCGGAGATCAACGATAAATGCTGTAGTGCTGGAGAAATTCACCGGAAACTGCGAAATTGATTGTCTGCAGGACGGTAGCTCTAGCGGGCTGATCCGCGCAGTTTCGCCCCGGATCCGGGGGATACCTGAGACTCTCGGGGCGACTCTAGAACGTGCCCGAGTGCGCACTGCACTACGGTAGAGACTTTCTCGCCACAATCGCGGTGCTTGATGAGTATCGGCGGTCCGGCGGGATCTGCCTCGTATCTGTCGCCCCATTGGAGCAGCGAAATTATTATTGGGTAAAGATCCAACCCCTTTGGGGTAAGGCGATATTCGTTACGCGTACGGTGGCCAGGTTCCTTGTAGGGAGTGGCTGCGAGTATTCCACTAGCTGTAAGGGAATTTAGCCGTGCGGAGATCATCGCTTCGGAAGCTCCGAGGTGGTTGCGGATCGCATCGAATCGGCGTACTCCATTAAATGCTTCTCGGATTATCAACAAGCTCCACTTTTCACCGACGACTTCCAAAGTGCGTTGAATGGAGCAATTCTCAGTGTCATAGTCCAGCCACTGCATGTTCAAAGCGGCTCCTTACCGTTGACAGATCCTGACGATCTAGCTAGCTTCAAATATAACAGCCAGCTTTTGAAGGGCAAGCGATTGAATACGAATGAAGAAATTCTGCCAGGTATGACGCGGACAGAGCCCAGCGAATTTGCGGCTGCTACCGGCTTTGTCGTTGATGAAATTGACGCCACCTCCCTGCGCGGGCACGTGCAATTAGGAACAAATCATCACACGCCGTGGGGAGTGGTGCACGGAGGGCTGTTCACCACAATCGTAGAAAGTGCCGCCAGTATTGGGGCGAGTTTCGCCGTCAGGGAGCACGGACAGTTTGCTGTGGGTATTCACAATGCCACAGATTTTTTACGGCCGGGCAGTTCCGGCTTGGCTCTAGTGGAGGCCACCGCTTTGCATCAAGGCCGTACCCAGCAACTATGGGAAGTCATCATCACCGATGACGCGAGTTCCAAGGTGCTGGCCCGCGGGCAACTGCGCTTGCAGAACGTGCCCTTGCCCGAGAAAACAGTAACTTAAAGGAGCCATATCAATGGAAGCTAGAACTGACGCACGTGAAAAACTTGTGAAGTGGCGAGATCCTGCCGACGCCATGGACCAGCTCCCGTTACTGTCCGGACTGGAATATCTGAAACAGATGGCGTCCGGAGACCTTCCTGGTGCACCGATCGCGTCGCATCTCAATATGGATCTAGTCGAGGTTGCCGAAGGCACGGTAACTTTCACAAGTACACCGGATGAGTCCTTGTATAACCCGATTGGGACTGTGCATGGGGGACTAGTTTGCGCTGTGCTGGACTCTGCACTTGGCTGCGCCGCACACTCGACGCTGCCGGCGGGAATGGGATATACCTCCATTGAAATCAAAGTGAACTACCTGCGCCCGGTGTTGGCCGATAGCGGACCGCTGCGCTGCACCGGAACTGTTACCAAGCCGGGACGACGGGTGATCTTCGCCGAAGGCGAAGTTGTAGATAAAAACGGGAAGGCGGTAGCAACCGCGTCGGGATCACTTCTTGTGTTTCCGCTTGGCAATCCTCAAGGCTGAGTGCTGAAAAGTGTCGGTTACACGGGGTAACTTGGATTTACCGCCAATTCATTGGCAAAGTGTAAGTTTTCTGATGGGGATTGCATGAAGTTTTCGTCTGATGTAACCGACCGTATCTGTGGAGTTCTTACTGGTATGGCCGCAGGAGATGCTCTCGGCGCGGGGTATGAATTTGATTCCCCCATGCCGGCTAGCAAACCGGTAGCCATGATCGGTGGCGGGCTTGGTGACTTTGCCAAGGGAGAGTGTACAGACGATACCTCGATGGCGATCGTGATTGCACGCGCGCTAGCGAACTCCGAAGGACAACTCGACACTGGCGCATCTGATTATATGGTGCGCCAATGGGCTATCTGGGCCAAAGATGCGCCGGACGTAGGTGCCCAGACTCGGGCCGTTCTCAGTACAGCTGAACAAACCGCGCGGGTTAATAAGCGGGATGCCCCGAACGCCGAGGATGCAGTCGCGGCAGCGGCTGCGATTCACCGGAGAACAGGTCGTTCTGGAGGCAATGGAAGCCTGATGAGAACTGCTCCCATTGCCTTGGCCTATCTAGACCGTACGCCGGACGATACATACCGGGCGGCAACCGAGATTAGTAAACTGACTCATTTCGATGATGAGGCCGCCGAAGCCTGCGCTTTATGGACGCTAGCAGTGCGCCATGCCATACTCACCGCAGAACTCGATATCCGTGCAGGGCTGCCGCTACTAGATCCAGAACGCGCCTTGGTGTGGGAACAACGCATTCAGCAGGCCGAAGAAAAACGCCCGCGCGATTTTTCACATAATGGCTGGGTGGTTGAGGCCTTCCAAGGAGCTTGGAGCTCCATCACGGTTTCCAAACTAGCTGACGGCGGGAGTGCTGAGCACTTCCTCGCATCTGTCGAAGCTGCGGTACGCGGCGGGGTCGATACCGACACCGTGGCCGCAATTGCTGGATCGCTGGTTGGTGCCGCTTATGGGCTTCGGGCTATTCCAAGGCAGTGGCTGGAGATACTTCATGGCTGGCCGGGCTTGAACGCAAAGAATCTAGTGGAGCTTTCACTCAAACTTGCCGGTTAGCGGACCGCCGAGCCGCTGTGGCGGTTCTACGCTCACTGCGTGGCGCACCCCGCGGACTCCCAGTCCGCTGAGATCAACCGCTAAATACCAAGGCCCTGAACGTGGAACCTTGATTCGGTAAGGTGCTTTACGCGCTAAGCCACCTCGGAAATCATAAACATCAGAATCTTGGAACGCGGCGAAATTTTCCGGGTCCATGAGCCTGAGATAGGCAGGTCCGCTGAGCGTGACTACCAAAACGCTGCCGCGTTCAAGATGATCCCAAGAGTATTCCGTGTAATCAGGCGCGGCCATTGAGGTTCCTCTGTAATCGAGCAGCGCTATGCGTCATCGTCGGCTGTGCCCCGACGGCGCATGCGGATACGGCGTTCGAACTATCAACTGTAAGTCATTAGTTCGAACGCCGTCCGCAGCACGCTGGATGCTACTTTCAGACCAAGGATGCTGTGTCAATCACGAAGCGGTAGCGAACGTCGGACTTCATCACGCGCTCATAAGCATCGTTGATTTGCTCGGCTCCAATGACCTCAATTTCAGCACCAATGCCATGCTCAGCACAGAAATCCAACATCTCTTGGGTTTCTTCGATGCCGCCAATCTGTGAACCGGCGAACGAACGGCGTCCACCGATCAAGGCGAAGGCATTCACCGGCAATGGTTCCGCCGGGGCACCCACATTGACCATGGTGCCGTTGACCCGCAGCAGCTCAAGGTAATTGCTGATATTGATCGAGGCGCTGACCGTGTTAATGATCAGGTCGAAGTTCTTGTGCAGATCCTTGAAGGTGCTCTCGTCGCTGGTGGCGCGGTAATCGCTGGCACCCATGCTCAGTCCTTCGTCTTTCTTCTTCAACGACTGGGAGAGCACGGTAACTTCGGCTCCCATAGCGCTAGCGATCTTCACGGCCATATGGCCTAGACCGCCAAGGCCCACCACTGCCACCTTCTTGCCAGGGCCTGCACCCCAGCGCTTCAGTGGGGAGAAAGTGGTGATGCCGGCGCAGAGTAGCGGCGCGGCCACATCAAGCTCGATACCTTCTGGGATGCTCAAGACGAAGTTTTCGGTGACCACCACGTGGGTGGAATACCCACCCTGGGTGATGGTCCCATCGCGATCGACTGAACCATAGGTTCCGACGGAGCTGTCGCAGAATTGCTGGTCGCCAGCGAGGCAGTTTTCGCACTCCATGCAGGAGTTAACCATGCACCCCACACCAACACGGTCACCGATCTTGTGTTTGGTGACTTCGGATCCGACCTCGGTCACGATACCGGCGATTTCATGGCCTGGAGCCAATGGGTAGGACCGAGGTCCCCATTCGCCGCGCACGGTGTGAATATCCGAGTGGCAGATGCCCGAGAACTTAATGTCGATCAGGACATCGCGCGGACCGACCTCGCGTCGCTCGATCTGAGTTGGAATTAATCCTTCGGTAGCCGAAGGTGCAGCGTATGCATTGACCATGGTTGTCATAGTTCTCTTTCCTCATACTCAGTGAATGCGCCTTACCCTAAAAGAATCGGGTAGATCTGATTGGGCAAAGCGTGTGTTCCGAAAAATAACAACAGCGCAAACAGCCAGAATAATCCCGACGAGCCTGATTGCTTGCCAATTCCCAGCTTGCTCGGATAAATCCAAGGAACACGGGTCAGAAGTACCGGGAAGAAGCCAAGCTGCCATTCATTGCCGTCACCGTATGAACCTAAGTAACTGATACGTGACAGTCCAAGAGACACATCCCGGTTACTCAATGGTAGTCTCCCATTTACTAACTGGTGTGGCGGTGAAAGGATCTCTCATGGATGACACTCAAATAGACGCTGGTACTGGCGCTGGCGCAATCAACGCCTTGAATTGGAAATTGCCTGAGAACCTGCACTGGTCTTTTCAGCATATGGCTGACTTCTTGCCCACCGCCGAAATTCCACGCGGTTCAGCGTCGCCTTCTGAACTCCCCGTTGCGCTTCGCAACCTGGATTTAGTACTAGCGCCGTCCAGCGTTCCGGGTGCTCCGCCGGTGACGGTTGGATCGATTATGGCTACGACACATACCGATGCATGGATGGTTTCGCATCGGGGCACAATGATCACAGAACAATACTTGGGGCAGATGAATGAAGATTCTTCGCACCTTTTGATGTCGATGAGTAAATCCCTGATTGGTGCCGTTGCCGGTTCCCTATGCGATTCGGGAGTTCTAGATCCCGACGCCCAGATCACGGACTATATCCCCGAGCTGGCTGACGCAGGTTATGCCGGCGCGAGGGTGCGCCACTTGCTCGATATGCGTTCAGGAATTGATTTCTCCGAAAATTATTTGGATCCGCTCTCCGGGATCCGCCGGATGTCGGAAGCCATTGGCTGGGCGCCAACCAGTACGCCCGGACCGACTGGAATGTACCCATTCCTTAAAACACTGCAACGCAAAACGGCTCATGGCGGAGTATTCGAATACCGCTCCTGCGAAACTGACATGCTTGGCTGGGTGTGCGAGGCCGCTTCAGGAACCGCAATGCCACAGCTGATGTCTGAAGTCCTATGGAGCAAACTCGGTAGCGAAGCTGACGCGACGATTTGCATCGATCAGTACGGGACCGGGACTTTCGACGGCGGGATCAACGCCACGCTACGAGATATGGCCCGATTCGGTGCAGTATTCCTCAATGACGGACTTTCATTGACTGGGGAACGTGTGCTCTCTGAAGAATGGATTGCACAAACGTTGGAAGGCGCTCCGGATTCACGAGACGCTTTTGCTGCTAGCCCGGGGGACTACCGTATGCCCGGCGGGATGTACCGGAACCAAATGTGGTTTCCATATCCCGGAAATGATGTGGTGCTGTGCATGGGCATCCATGGACAGATGATCTACATCAACCGTCCAGCTCAGATGGTTGCCGTGAAACTCTCCAGTTGGCCATTGCCGCAGGATCCCATCAAGCTTTATGCCACGTTGGGGGCTTTCGATTCGATTGCAGCTGCCCTGATCGTAGAGATGCAGACAGCACCAGACAACGCATAGTGGTTGCAATGCCTGCGCGCGGTGGTGGCCGGATTCTGACGGTGAGCTTGCCACCCGGTTTTTATGCGGACTTGTAACCTGGACTGTTTCGGTTTCAGCGCGACGGAATGACCGCCGCGTGCTCAGAAATTAAACACAAACTGGTGCCAGCCGAAGAGTCAGAAGAATTAGATCCTCCGTGCTCACCACGACGTATTGAAAATGGGAACTCAGGCATTGCTGAGTAGTACAAGCCACTCATGTTGATGCTAAAAGTGCGAAGCGCTAATGTGGCTGTCGCCAGGCGGCGATTCGAAAAGCGGCTTTGCATGGGTGAATCAGTTGGGCTGATCAATAGTGTTGGTAGTTCCAAGTCTAAATTTGATTTTTCACTTTGATCTGAGCAAATTACCGCAATCTGTCGGTTTGGCGACATACCGTGGTTGGTATGGAGACGCAGCTAGGACAAGTCAATACTTCAGACATCCACTCATTGGTCCAAGTTAGAGGATTTGTGGCCCGCCACATCGGCTTAACTCGAAAAGTGAAATTTCGCGGAGAAATTATTGGAAAAGTAAGGGGGACAGCAGATAAAAGGTGGCTTACGCTCATTGAAGATGCGACTGCTTTAGAAATTGAAGCACCGTCGCACGCAATTCCCAGCAAGCTCCGCGAAGGTCAGCAGCTAATTGTCACAGCCCGGCCGAACTTTGACGTATGGCGAAGGAACCCGGTATGGAAAGTAGACGAATCCATCGCCCGTGAGGGGCAACCAAAGATTCAGGTCCTTCCCGAAGTTGGTCCCTTGGAACTTTCCCGACAAAAAGTAGCTCGCGAGTTCGGGATTGGACCGAAGCCAATCCGTGACCTAGAGGGTATTGCTCCCAAAGGAAAAATTAATGACGTGGTGGTTATCTGTGGTCAGGACGCTCAGGTCCTAGCCGATTTTGAGCGCGGCCTGAACGAGAATGACAGAAAGCCGAGAGTTTCGGTCATGGCTGTGGAAGCTCACGTCCAAGGGGCACGAGCTGTTGACGATATCTCTAGCAGGCTGAAAAATCTCAAATCAAGTGATGCCGATGCCGTCATTATTATTCGCGGTGGCGGATCTTATGCGGATTTCTCTGTCTTCGACGAACGAGACCTTGTCGAAGCCGTAGTTGCTTGTCAGGTTCCTGTTATTACTGCCTTAGGGCACAGCGAACATGTGCCACTGGCGGCAAGGGCTGCGGATGCTAATTTCACCGTACCGCACGATGCTGGTGCATCGATCCGGAAGGAGAATTCTAGGCGCCATTTAGACGGATTACCTACATACGCAGATCTCAAAAATGAGAACCAAAGACTAAGTGCAGAAGAAAAATTGTGGCGGTCGAACACAAAAACGAGCGAACGGTTGCTCGATAGTCTCAAACGAGACTTAGATTTGGAACGAATAAAATACGCAGAGTCTCAAGAACGATACTTAGTTGCCCAAAATTCTGCTAACGGAGCCCGACAACAGACCTATAGGGATTCCTTGACGATCGCGCTGCAATCGGTCCGTTTAATGTCATTGGTTAATGGTTTGTGGTGGAGCCTATGGACAACGCTGATCGCCGTCCTATCCTTCGCTAGCGGCAGTCTTTCTATTGGATCTGCAATGCTGATCACGGCAATTCCTGCGCTCTGGATGTTACTGACGTTCACAGGAGGATATCGAAGTAGAAGGATTGTTCAGTCGCAGGCCTGGCGGGCATTACCCATGGCGGAAGACCTGCGGTGGTTGAAGAGGAGCTTGCGAGGGGCGAGCTCACCAAGAGACCTTCGGTGGGTACTGAAACGGAAAATTGAAATCGAGAATACTGGATCACGATAAATACTGCCGGCCTCTGCAACGCACAGGGTGTTTACAACACCCGCGAAAATCGCGTGGAACTGCACCTTTTGCCAATTCCCGGTAGGCTTAGAGCAGGACTTGGCCGCAGGTTGAGTCCGCAACGATAAATACACTCCCTATGACCGCGTCACCGTGAGTCCTGACCGCCAGTATCGCGGTCCTCGGTAGTGGCTTTCGCTCTAGCTTAATGAAGAGCGCGAGTCTCGATCGAAGACCAGGTTGCACCGTGGTGTTTCCTGTTCGCCGTGTGCTGCGGATATTGATCGAAAGGACACGCCCCATGGAGGGTCCCGAAATTCAGTTCGCCGAGGCAGTGATTGACAACGGCCGTTACGGCAAGCGCGTCATCCGCTTCGAAACCGGCCGTCTGGCCCAGCAGGCCGCAGGTGCGGCCATGGTTTACATCGACGAAGACA
>DNHA01000136.1 GCA_003486025.1 Micrococcaceae bacterium
GCGATGCCGCTGCGCAGCTGGCGGGCAGCCAGGTTGCCAGCGAATAGCCTTGAATCTCGGATAATTCAAAATGGCGGTGGCTGCGGAAATATTTTCCGTAGCCACCGCCATTTTTGCTGCCAACTGCGCTACTGCTAGTCCTGCCAGTGAGCGTAGGTGGTGTCTTCCTTCTCCACCAACGTCAGCACGTCGTACGTTGCGACGATCTCATCTTTTTGATTATGCAAGATTGCATCCCACGCGACCTCACCGTATTCGTCGGTGACACGTGGGGTGATCTTCTTGGCGGTCAAGGTGACACGTACCGAGTCACCAGCGGCTACCGGAGTGATGAAGCGCAGGTTCTCCAACCCGTAGTTGGCCAGTACGGGTCCCGGAGCTGGCTCGACGAACAGTCCTGCTGCCCAAGAAACCAACAGGTAGCCATGGGCTACGGTTCCTGGGAAGAACGGGTTAGCTTCAGCAGCCTTTGGATTGACATGCGCGTAGAAGGTGTCCCCGGTTTCGTTAGCGAAAGCGGTGATCTCTTCCTGGCTTACCTGACGCAGGTCCGAGGCTAGACCGTCGCCAATTTTCAGCTCGGCCAGTGACTTGCGGAACGGGTGCACATTGCCTGGCTGGGCGCCAAATTTTTCGCTGCCCGCAAGCTGCTGAGCGGCCCCGGTGTGCCAGACGCCGGTCAGTGCGGTGAGCATATTCGGTGAGCCCTGCACGGCGGTACGCTGCATGTGGTGCTTGACCGAGCGGATGCCGCCCAGTTCCTCGCCGCCGCCTGCACGGCCCGGACCACCATGAACCAGGTGCGGAACCGGCGAGCCGTGGCCAGTAGTGCTGCGTGCGGTTTCACGGTTCAGGATGTGCACACGGCCGTGGTGCGCGGCAATCCCGAGGGTCAGCGTGCGCATGGCTTCGGGATCGTTGGTGCAGACCGTGGCAACCAGCGAGCCAGCTCCCATAGCGGCCAGCTCTATGGCTTCATCCACCGAGTCGTAGCCAACGACCGAGCAGACCGGACCAAAGGCTTCGCGCGAGTGCAAGATCGGATTGCGGGAATCGGCCCAACGCAAGACCAGCGGCGACATGAAGGCGCCGCCTTCGGCCAGTGCGTCACGCTCCGGAGCTACACGGACTACCGGTGCGTCCAAATTACCGAAGGCCAGCTCGCCACCGGCATCAATCATGTCCTTTACCGCAGCGCGGACGTCATTCATCTGCTCCACCGAAGCGAGCGCCCCCATGGTGACACCGTCAACGCGCGGATCTCCAAGGACCACGCGCTCATCAATGCGTTTGCCAACGGCTGCGATGACCGCGTCAACCTGTGCGGCAGGGACAATGTTTCGACGAATCGCGGTACATTTCTGTCCCGCCTTGGACGTCATCTCGGTGACAACCACCTTGATGAAGGCGTCAAATTCTGCGGTGCCTTCTACGGCGTCCGGCCCCAAAATTGCAGCGTTCAGCGAGTCGGTTTCGGCGCTGAAACGTACACCGCCGTCGATCACATTCGGGTGTGACTTCAACCGGCTGGCGGTGGCCGCCGAACCGGTGAAGGAGAACATGTCACGGTAGTCCAGATGATCCATCAGATCTCGGGCGGAACCGGAGATCAGCTGCAGGGACCCTTCGGGCAGAATGCCCGATTCGATGATCATGCGTACGGCAACTTCGGTCAGGTAGCCGGTGGGCGTTGCTGGCTTCACGATGGTTGGCACGCCAGCGATGAAGGCCGGAGCAAACTTTTCAAGCATTCCCCAAACCGGGAAATTGAACGCATTGACCTGCACGACCACACCGGAAATGGCGGTGTAAATGTGCGAGCCGAGGAAGGAACCATCCTTGCTCAGCGGTTCAGCGCTACCGTAAACGATGACGTTGCTGTTGGGAAGTTCGCGGCGTCCCTTTGAAGAGAAGGTGAAGAGCACACCGATGCCGCCGTCAATATCGACCATTGAGTCAATTTTCGTCGCGCCGGTCTTGTAGGAGACCTCGTAGAGGTCTTTACGACGCTCATTGAGGTACATGGCCAGCTCTTTGAGCTTCAAGGCACGCTCATGCAGCGAAAGGCTGGACAGTTCGCGCTGTCCTACGCCCCGGCCGTAGGCCACGGCTGCCGCGATATCTAGTTTTCCACCGGTGACGGTGGTGATGAGCTCACCGGTGTTGGCATCGAGAACCTCGGTGCCTCCGGCTGCTTCGGGGGTCTGCCATTGCCCGGCAATGAAACTTGGGACCACACCAATCTGGGATGTCGACATCGACACAATTCCTTCCTGAACGATCGGTCAGTATTACCATTAACAGTAACAGCACCGCGTGATCGAAGACACTCAGGAGACGAAACAATGCCAAAAGAGTCATCAAGCAACCCAGCACTGGAGCCATGGACCATCGAGCTTGGCTCACTGGATCAGAAAATGGGAGTCGAAATCCTCGAGGAATCCGTGCAGAAAGTTGTGGCGCGCATGCCGGTGCAGGGAAACACGCAGTCCTTCGGACTGCTGCATGGTGGAGCTTCGCTGGCGGTAGGAGAAGCGGTCGGTTCATGGGCTGCGGTGAAGTATGCGTCAACCTTCGGCAAGGTAGTGGTCGGCGTGGACGTCAATGCCACCCATCACCGCTCGGCCACCGAAGGCTATGTTTTTATTACCGCTACGCCGATCAAGCTCGGACGGCGCATGACAAGCCACGACGTGGTGATCACCGATGAGCAAGAACGCAGGATCTGCACCATGCGGATCACCAATCTAGTCATTGACAAGCCAAAGCACTAACCGAGCTTTAGCTCTTTGACCACACTCCGAGTTCGTTGCCGCTAGGGTCCGCGAAGTGCAATCGGCGTCCGCCGGGAAACTCGTAGGGCGCCTGCAGAATACGGCCGCCCGCCACGG
>DNHA01000186.1 GCA_003486025.1 Micrococcaceae bacterium
ACGGTGGGATTTGAACCCACGGTACGGGGTTACCGTACACAACATTTCGAGTGTTGCACCTTCGGCCGCTCGGACACGTCACCAGACCTGATAACTCTATAACGAACCTTTAGAGAACACCAAAACGAAAGGGCTCCAATGCGCAGTTAGTGGTTCGAAACACATGGCAGGTAGGGATTAGATGCGTTTGGAACGGAAGAAATCGCGCAATAGCTGCGCACATTCTTCTTCTTTCACCCGGGGATAGACCTCAACCCAGTGGTTCAGCCGTGGTTCGCGGACGATGTCAAAGACCGAACCGCACGCCCCGGCTTTCTCATCCCAGGCTCCGAAGACCAATCGTGGGATGCGGGCAAGCACAATTGCCCCGGCACACATGGCACAGGGTTCTAACGTGACTACAAGGGTGCAATCCTCTAGCCGCCATCCGTCGGCGTGGCCTTCTGCCTGCAGCGCCTTGACCGCATTGCGGATGGCCAGGACCTCGGCGTGCGCTGTAGGATCCGCCCCGGCTTCGCGTTCGTTGCGGCCGGTGGAGAGCAGCTTGCCTTCGGGGGAGATGACGACCGCTCCGATAGGGACATCATCGGTCTTCAACGCGGCTCGTGCCTCCGCCAAAGCCAGATCCATCCAACTGTTATGTACGTGCTCCATAGTGCTTTTACTCTACGTGCTCTGGCCGTTGCCGAGCCCGCTGCGCCAAATTGCGACGAAGAAAATGTACCGGAAGAGTAGCTCTAGCAAGCAAATATTCGCTGATTCCTGTTTAGTTGGGCACATCAAGGAGTTTTTCCGCCGGATTTTCGGGCTTTTCTCTCGTTTGCGGGCCCGCTGGACTGATAGATTTCTACCTATGCGCGTACAGGTAGTCGACCACCCATTGGTGGCACACAAGGTTTCAGTTCTTCGAGACAAAAACACCCCGTCCCCAATTTTTCGTCAGCTGACCGACGAACTGGTCACCCTGCTGGCCTATGAAGCAACCCGTGAGGTGAAGACCGAGGAAGTCCAGGTCGTCACCCCGGTAGCCACCACCACGGGTATTACTTTTGCTAAGCCCACCCCGCTAGTGGTTCCAATCCTGCGTGCAGGGTTGGGCATGCTCGAAGGCATGACCCGTTTGGTTCCAACGGCCGAGGTCGGTTTCTTGGGGATGGCCCGCAACGAAGAAACCCTGGATATCATCACCTACGCAGACCGCGTACCAAATGACCTGACCGGTCGCCAGGTCTTCGTGCTGGACCCAATGCTGGCCACCGGCGGCACATTGGCCGAGGCAATCAAGTTCATCTTCGCCCGAGGCGCCGAATCGGTGACCTGCATCTGCCTGATTGCAGCTCCGGAAGGTGTTGAACGTCTGAAGGAAATCCACGGCGGCGACGATCGCATTCACATCGTGCTGGCAGCCATGGACGAGAAACTAGATGAGAAGTCTTACATCATCCCGGGTCTGGGAGATGCCGGTGACCGCCTCTACGGCGTCACCGCGCCCATCGCCTAAGCTAGATCCCCAGATCCGAGGGTTTCTGGTTTGCCGCTGGCTGGCACTTCGCCGGCCAGCGGCAACCGCACCTCGAAGAGCGTATGACCGGGCTGAGAAGTTACCGTAATGGTGCCGTGGTGCGCTTCAACAATGCTTTTGGCAATCGGCAACCCCAATCCGGTGGTGCCGTCGGAGCCTGAACGCGCCTTATCTGCGCGGGTAAACCGTTCAAACACCTTAGGCAAGAAGTCTTCAGAGATCCCCTCGCCGGTGTCATGTACCTGCAAGACAGCTTCGTTATTATCCACGTCTTGCCCCACACTGACGGTCACGCTGTTCCCCGCTGAAGTGTGTTTGCGGGCGTTGGCCAGCAGGTTTGTAATCACCCTACGCAGCGACGACGAGTCAGCATCAACAAAAGTACCCGGCGCGTGGCACTTAAATTCCCATTGGTGATCATCCGCGGTGGCCTTGAAATCCTCGGTGATGTCGGCGGTCAGCACGCAGAGATCCAAACGTTTCATGGTGAATGAGTTTTCTTCATCTAAACGGGCCAGCAGCAACAGATTTTCCACTAGTGAACCCATGCGGTGGCTTTGCTGCAGTACCCGGTCCACGGAGCGCCGGCCGTCCGGCGAGAAATGTTCGGTGGCGGAAAGCAACTCGGTGTATCCACGAATTGCCGACAGCGGGGTGCGCAGCTCATGGGAAGCGTCTGCCACAAATTGACGCATTTGGTCTTGGGATTTTTCACGTGCAGTCAGCGCGGTCGACACATTGTCGAGCATGGCGTTGAGCGCGCGTCCCACATTACCGACCTCGGTGCCTGGCACCGCATCGGCTAAGTCCACACGCTGAGTCAGCTCCACCTTGCCTGAATCAAGTTCTTCGGCGGCTACGGAGGACGCCACCGCGGCGACACGTTTTAAGGGTGCAAAGGAGCGGCTAATCAGCCAGGTTCCTACCAAGCCGGTACCCAGCACTAAGCTAATCGCGATGAACAGCGTCAGCCAAGCCATTTCAAGCAGCGTGCGATCGGTGGAGTCCAGCGGCAGGCCAACGATGAGCATCCCGCCGGAACCAGGATCTGGAACGGCAGAAAGCAGATAATCACCTACGGATAAGGAACGACGCACAGGCTCGGAGTTCACGTCGATGGTCACTAGATATATTGCATCATCCTGGGTGAGCATCACGCGTTCGCCGTGCTGATCGAGCACATCGCCGGAGAAGACATAGCGGTCCACAAAACGGGCGGTGAGCGTACCCGCAGCTTGGCCGGGGGCATACAGCCGTTGATCGGGCCGGGCCAGACCGACCGAGTAGCTGCTGGCGCGCTCGACCGAGGCGTTGAGCTGTTCATGCAGCTGGTCCATGAGCGTTTGGCGCATGCCGGCGTTGTAGAGCAAACCAAGCAGCACGCACACGGCAGTCAGCGAACCGAGCAGAATAAGCAGCAGTTTTCGCTGCAACGCGTGGGGTGAGCTGGGCCTTAGTCCAATGGGGAACGAACTCATGCAGCAGGCTTGAGGACGTAGCCCACGCCGCGCACCGTGTGGATCATCGATTCGGCATCAACATCGATTTTCTTGCGCAAGTAGGAGATGTACAGTTCGACAATATTTGCTTGGCCGTCAAAATCGTAATGCCAGACGTTGTCCAAGATCTGCGACTTGGAAACGACTCGGCGAGCGTTATTCATCAGGTAGCTAAGCAGGTCGAACTCCGTGGCGGTGAGCGAGATGGAACGCCCGGCGCGGGAGACGTCGTGGGAATCGAGGTTTAGCACCAGATCTCCTACGACAAGTTCTGCAGAGTCTGCGGTCGAAGCGCCAGAGCGCTCCACCAGGCGGTGCAGGCGGATCAGAACTTCTTCAAGGCTGAAGGGCTTGGCCACGTAGTCGTCGGCACCGGCGCCCAGGCCTTCAATGCGATCTTCTACCGCGTCTTTGGCGGTAAGGAATAGAACTGGAACCTCGGGGAGGTAGGTGCGTACCTTGCGCAGAACCTCCGGCCCGTCGTAGCCTGGGAGCATCCAGTCCAAGACCAGCACATCGGGAGATAGCGAGCGCGCGGTAGCCACAGCTTCAGGGCCGTCGTGAGCCATCGTTGCTTCCCATCCGAGCATGCGGGTTCCCATTGCAACTAGTTCCGCCAATGACGGTTCATCGTCCACCACGAGAACCTTGATGGGAGTGCCATCTGGGTGGGTGAGTCGAGGTAGCTGGGCGGGA
>DNHA01000062.1:0-6821 GCA_003486025.1 Micrococcaceae bacterium
CCGCCCCACGGAGCAATGCAGGAATCTGTGCGCCGTTGATTCCAAAGGCGATGCGGCTCATAACCGGGAACGGGACACCGGTTTTCTCGCCCATGAACCCGGAGAGGTTCAATAGCGCGAAAAGCAAAATTGCGCCGATGCCAAGCGCGGCAAGGATCTGCCATCCACTCATGCCCAGGGCAAACAGGCCGATGGCGAATGCGTAGTTGCCCAGCGAGTGCACATCGTTGGCCCAGAGAGTGAAGATGCTGTACGAATTCCAGGTGCGGCCCTTGCGCGTGGTGGGCGCCAGGTCTTCGTTGTACAGCGAAGCACTGAGCTCATGCGGGTTTGAGGGGTCAATTCCTTGAGTATGCGTCTGGGTGAAGATCGTCGGCGCGGAGGTGGCCTCCGGTAATTGGTGCGCCATGGTGGTGTCCTATTCTTAGGAGCGCGCTGAAGGTCGAGGCTGTTTCGGTGACCAAGAATGGGGCACTAAGGAATTAGCTATCGACAGCGCGCATGAATGAAACGTGCCTGTATTTGCCTTGCGGTGTAACTGTGTGCATGTCCCAGAGNNGCGGTGTAGTAACTGTGTTCGTGTCCCAGAGCGGGAAGGAGCTGACGCGTTACGGGTAAATAGGCTGGCCGAAGTTCAAATAGAACTCGGCCGGTGTGCCCACCACGGGCTGGGCTTCGTGCTGCAGTCGCCATGCTGGCTTTTCTGCGTAGTTCCCAATGAGTTGTTTGCTCATGGCTGCTCCTGAGTTAGTGAAATACACTCCGAGATGTGTGCCACATCGATGATTCAACAACTGTATGTGCTGCGTCACACTATCGCAATAGAGAATCATAATTTCATTGGGTGGAAGTATCGCGTTGTCGAGCTGATCTGCAAGTTTTCCTATCGACGCAAAATCTAGGCTGTCGGTAACCCGAGGCTGCGGTGGGGTTTTCGCTGAGAAATTGTCTGATTTTACGGGTTTTATGCGACCGCGGGTTCAATGGAGCTGGTCGGGATAGTGCGCGCTAGGGGTTGACAGTGGCTCAAAATCAGATCTACAGTTTTCATAAAGCAAGACAAAGATTCCATGAAGTGGAATATTTGACAAAGGTTTCGAAGGGAAATCCAGTGTCCTACACCCTGAACTGCTCGATTCTGCTCACCGAACTAGCTCTCAACCAGCGCGCCGCCGCCGCCAAACAGGCCGGCTTCGACAGTGTCGAATTCTGGTGGCCTTTTGATGTTGCAGTGCCAACGGACAAACAGGTTGATGAGTTTATCGGCTCAATCAAGAACGCCGGAGTACAGCTAGACGGACTGAACTTCTTCGCCGGCGATATGCCAGCGGGGGACCGCGGTCTCGTCTCGTGGGTGGGGCGCGGTGCAGAATTCCGTGACAACGTAGATGTTGTCACCGCCATCGGGGAGGCCACAGGTTGCAAATCCTTCAACGCGCTCTACGGCAATCGCCAAAAGGATTCTTCGGCACAGGCTCAAGACGAGCTAGCCATTGAGAACCTTTTGATCGCCGCCGCAGGGGTGGCACGCATTGGCGGAAACGTATTGATTGAGCCGGTCTCCGGAACCGAAGCCTATCCGCTGAAAACCGCGGACGACGCGCTGGCGGTGGTGCATCAGGTCAAGCAGGCGGGTGGCGAAAATATTGGCCTGCTCGCCGACTTCTACCACCTGGCAGTTAACGGCGACGACGTAGCGGCAGTGATTGAAAAGCATGCCAAGGACTTCGCCCATATCCAAATAGCCGATGCACCGGGACGCGGTGCACCGGGAACCGGTGATCTGCCGCTGCTGGATTGGATTGCACGTTCCAGAGAACTTGGCTACGCCGGTCTCGTTGCCTTGGAATACAAACAGAGTGCCGATACAGCCTTCGACTGGCTGCGCACCGCAGAGCTCGAAGCTTCCTAATCAATCGCTGCGCCTTGAGCGCGGACCGCCAACAATTTTTGGAGCATCAAATGTCGCAGAACGTTGCCTTTATTGGCTTGGGAATCATGGGACTGCCCATGGCTAAGAACCTGATTACCGCCGGCTTTCACGTCACCGGATTCAACCGCAGTGATAAGGCCATCAAAGAGCTTGTCGCCGCCGGCGGGCACGGGGCCGAATCTATCGCCGACGCCGTCAGTGATGCGGACGTCATCATCACCATGGTGCCTGATTCCCCGGACGTCGAAGCGGTGACCACCGGCACCGAGGGATTGTTCGCACATGCCAAATCCGGCGCAATCTGGGTTGATAATTCCTCGATACGTCCCGACGTCGCCGTGAGCCTGGCCAAGCAAGCCCGCGAGGCCGGGCTTCGCCCACTGGACGCACCGGTCTCCGGCGGCGAGCAAGGTGCGATTGACGGCGCGCTATCCATCATGGTCGGTGGAGAGCCAGCTGACTTCGCTGAAGCACAACCGGTACTCGAAGCCGTGGGGAAAACCATTGTCTTGGTAGGCCCTTCGGGATCTGGACAGACGGTGAAGGCAGCCAACCAGCTCATCGTGGCGGCGAATATCCAGGCGTTGAGCGAAGCGGTTGTCTTCCTCGAAGCCTATGGAGTGGATACCGGCTCGGCGTTGAAGGTCCTCGGCGGAGGTCTTGCCGGATCAAAGGTCCTGGACCAGAAGGGCCAAAAGCTCCTGGACCGCGAATTTACTCCAGGCTTCCGACTTGCCTTGCACCACAAGGACATGGGGATCGTGACTTCCGCGGCACGCGAGGCCGGGGTGGTGCTGCCGCTGGGAGCACTTGTAGCCCAACTTGTCGGTTCCACCGTGGCCAGCGGCGACGGAGCACTGGACCATTCCGGACTCTTCCGCGGCGTACAACGCCTCTCGGGCCAGAGCCAGTAATACCCTTACCTGTCCTCTGCGCCCCAATACTTCCTGTGGCGGGTTCTACGCCTACCTTCGGTAGCCGTTCCATTCCAGGGTGATTTTTCGCCTCGGATGGTTCCCTTCGTTCCAGTTCGGGTCCGGCTTCCGGTGCTCGGGGTGGTGTGTGATGACGATTCAACTTGTCGGCCCGCCACAGGTCTACCTCAATTTTCTTCTCTTGTACTGCTCCGTTCGGGGCCGAACCATCGATATGGATGTGTGATTTAAATGCCTAAGATGCGCGCAGTAGATGCCATCGTGCTGATCCTGGAAAAGGAAGACGCAACCGAAGCGTTCGGCTTGCCCGGCGCAGCAATCAACCCGCTGTACTCGGCCATGCGGCAGCACGGCGGAATCCGCCACACCCTTCACCGCCACGTCGAAGGTGCCAGCCACGCGGCAGACGGATACTCGCGGGCCAGTGGCAAGATCGGATTGTGCCTAGGTACATCCGGTCCGGCCGGCACCGACATGATCACCGGGCTGTATGCGGCCATCGCGGATTCGATCCCGATGCTGTGCATCACCGGCCAAGCTCCAACAAATGTTTTGCATAAGGAAGATTTCCAAGCGGTGGATATCGAATCTATCGCCAAGCCGGTCACCAAGTACGCCACCACGGTGCTTGAACCGGGACTGGTTCCAGGTACTTTTGCCAAGGCCTTCCAGATCATGCGTTCAGGCCGCCCGGGCCCGGCGCTGATTGACCTGCCAATTAACGTGCAGCTGGCAGAGATTGATTTTGATATCGACGCCTATGAACCTTTGGCACCGACCAAACCGCACGCCACCCGAGGTCAAGCAGAGAAGATCGTGGATTTGCTGCTGAGCGGCAAACGTCCCATCATCATTGCCGGCGGTGGCGTCATCAACGCGAATGCCAGCGACAAGCTGGTGCTGCTGGCCGAAGAGCTGAACATCCCGGTCTCCCCGACACTCATGGGCTGGGGCATCATTCCCGATGACCACCGGTTGCAGTCGGGCATGGTGGGAATTCAGACGCACACCAAGTACGGTAACGAGACCTTCTTGGCTTCGGACGTGGTGCTGGGCATTGGCAACCGTTGGGCCAATCGTCATACCGGCGGCTTGGACACTTACCGTGCCGGACGCAAGTTCATCCACGTGGATATCGAACCGACTCAGATAGGGCGGGTGTTCTCCCCAGACTTGGGAATCACCTCGGACGCGTCGGCCGCACTGGACCTGCTCGTGGAGATTGTCCGCGAGCGCAAGAGTGCGGGCATCATCCCGGACTATTCGGACTGGGCAAATGAGTGCACTGCTCGGAAGTCGACAAACCACCGCAAGACGAACTTCGATAACATTCCCATCAAGCCGCAGCGCGTGTATCAAGAAATGAACGCGGCCTTTGGCCAGGACACCACCTATGTGTCCACCATTGGGCTCAGCCAGATCGCCGGTGCTCAAATGCTGCACGTTTACGGTCCGCGCAAGTGGATCAACGCCGGTCAGGCAGGCCCGTTGGGGTGGACCGGACCGGCAGCTTTGGGTGTGGTGCGCGGTAAGCCCGGTGAAAAGGTGGTCGCGTTATCTGGTGACTACGACTTCCAATTCATGATCGAGGAGATAGCAGTCGGAGCGCAGTTCAAACTGCCCTATGTGCACGTAGTAGTCAACAACTCCTACCTTGGTTTAATTCGCCAGTCCCAGCGTCCCTTCGAAATGGATTATCACGTGTCCTTGGGCTTCGATAACATCAATTCCCCGGAGACCAACGGATACGGCGTGGACCATGTCAAGGTCGCCGAAGGACTGGGCTGCAAGGCGGTACGCGTCACTGACCCGGCGAAACTTGCCGAAGGATTTGCCGAGGCCAACCGGCTGGCTGATGAACATCAGGTTCCGGTAGTGGTGGAGGTGATTCTCGAAAAGGTCACGAACATTTCCATGGGCGCACAATTAGATGCGGTCAATGAATTTGAAGATCTTGCATTGGAGGTTGGGGATGCGCCTACCGCGTTGGTCCCCATGACTTCTGGTGCCAGGGCAAATGCCTAAGCTCAGTCGTCGCTGTCATTGGCATCTGCAGTAAAAGCGAGTGCGGTTATTTCCAAGATAGGAGATCATGGAAATAACCGCACCGTGCAGTACTGGTTTTATCTATTGCTTTAAACGTAACGAGTAGGGAACGACTCATGAGCATCAACGAAGCTGTTGAACGTGGCACCACAGGAAGCACTGAATTGGAATTTGATCTAGTCATCCGCGGTGAACGCGTCTTGACCACCTCGGGAATTGCAGCCCGCGAAATCGGTGTCCGCGACGGAAAGATCGTCGCCATCGAAGAGCTGGGGAAGAACCTGCAAGGCGCACGCACCATTGACGTCAGTGAAGATGAGGTGCTGTTGCCTGGACTGGTCGACACCCATGTGCACGTCAACGAGCCAGGGCGTACCGAATGGGAAGGCTTCGAATCTGCCACCAAGGCAGCTGCCGCCGGTGGCGTCACCACGATCGTGGACATGCCGCTGAACTCCATCCCGCCAACGGTGAACCTCGAAGCACTGAACATCAAACGCGAGGCTGCCAGCACCAAGGCCTACGTTAATGTGGGCTTCTGGGGTGGAGCGATTCCGGGCAACAAAGAAGACCTGAAAGATCTGCACGAGGCCGGGGTTTTCGGTTTCAAATGCTTTTTGCTGCACTCCGGTGTTGATGAATTCCCTTCGCTGAGTGTCGACGAGATGGAAGAGGACATGGAGGTGCTCAAGTCCTTCGACTCATTGATGATTGTGCATGCCGAAGACTCAGACATCATTGACCATGCCCCGGAAGCCAGCGGCGGAAAATACTCGGGATTCCTGGACTCGCGGCCACGCGATGCAGAGAATACCGCTATCGCCCAGGTGATTGACCGCGCGCGGAAAACCGGGGTACGAGCCCACGTCCTGCATTTGTCCAGCTCCGATGCGTTGGAGATGATCAAGGAAGCCAAGGCAGAGGGTGTGAAACTCACCGTTGAAACCTGCCCGCACTATCTGACGCTGCTGTCCGAAGAAATTCCCGACGGTGCAACCGCTTTCAAATGCTGCCCACCGATCCGCGAATCTTCCAACCGCGAACTGCTATGGCAGGGACTGCAAGATGGCGTCATTGACTGCATCGTTTCAGACCACTCACCGTCAACCATTGACCTCAAGGACGTGGAAAACGGTGACTTCGGAGTGGCATGGGGTGGCGTCGCCTCACTGCAGCTGGGCCTTCCGCTGATCTGGACCGAAGCCAAGAAGCGCGGTATCGCGCTGGAACAAGTCATTGAGTGGATGTCGGCTAAGCCATCGGCGCTCGCCGGCCTGGCAAATAAGGGTGCTATCAAGCTGGGCAACGATGCAGATTTTGCGCTCTTTGCTCCGGAAGAAACCTTCGAAGTGGACGTGAAGAAGCTGCATCACAAGAACCCAATCTCCCCATACCAGGGCAAGACCTTGGCTGGCGTAGTGCGTTCGGCACTCATTGCCGGTGCCGATGTAGATTTTAAGGTTCCCAAGGGGAAGCTGATCCGCCGCGACGAGGTCTAAGCAGCACAAAGCCAAAATTTTACGGCTGGTGTGTAAAGCAAGCTCCTAAGCTTGCATCACACACCAGCCGTTCAAGTGTGAAATTCGACGACTGTTCCGGCTCAGGTCACTGAGAGTACCGGCCGGACTCACGATGATTGTGCGGTTCCGACGAGGCAAATCAGCCTCATAAACCAGAGAAGAATGAAGATCCCGGAACGCTGCGGGCAACGCAGGCCGTCAGAATGGATGAGCTACCCCTTTTCTCCCGGGTAGCGAACCGTGGCGGATTCGTCGATGACGGCGCCAGCGCTGAGCTGCGCGTCAACAGTTTTGCCCGGACCCATAATGTGCAGCACCTGGACGTGATGAGCTAACAGGTGATCTGAGATAATTCTGCGGTGACAACGCCACCATACTGCTTCAGAA
>DNHA01000062.1:6872-18434 GCA_003486025.1 Micrococcaceae bacterium
CGGTGAATTCTTGGGATAACGCGTGGTCTGCGTAGTTATGAAAACTTCGGTTTTCCCACCATGCGTTGGTCTCAAAGGGGATTTCCTTGCTTACTGTGCGCCGTCCATCCAGCGGTTCCAATTTCCACAGCTTGATGCCAATTGCGTCCAAGGATTCGGTCAGGGCATCGGAATTAAAGTGTGGAAACTTGTCCGAGCCTGCCAGCTTCCTGACATCCAGAACCTGTTTGATTGAATTTTCTTTCAGGAGGTCCGTGAATTCATCCAGCGTCCGGTTCGAGTGCCCGATAGTCCAGATGCGTGGAGTGTTCACTCCGCTCATTGATCTTTCAGCAGCTTCAACGCGCCAGCCTTATGCGCGGCAATGTGATCAGTCTTGTCGCTTTTGATTTCATATTGCGGGTCATCTTTTGACGCCCGATGGGTATGGCCTTTGTAGTCAAAGTCGGAAGTATGCACCGTGATGATCTTGCCGGAGACCCTGCCCGCCTCGGAATTCCACGAGACGTGATCACCTTTCGAAAATTCTTGCGTCATGCCGGCTCCTTTCGCTTTTCTCCATTCAAGCATCTATGTCTTGTGCTGTCACCAAGTGGCTTGCCAGTTTCCCGACCAGACGAAGGGCTAGTCGAAGTTAAAAACCCTTGACCTGTGATCGGTATCTGTTTTAGGCTTCAAAGTATTCTGATATACCAGTCGGATATTAACAATATCTAAGCCGGCACTTCGGATGTCGTTATCGAGTATCTGCGCCTGCGTCGCCATAGCAACGCAGCAAATTGAATCAGCATCTGCACTTCATCCGGCCCGAAGGGGACCTCATTGATTTCCAGCGAAACAGTCACCAGCTACCTCGAACGGCTTGCCTCCAAGGCGCCAACCCCGGGAGGCGGTGCGGCCGCGGCCATGCAGGTTGCTCAAGGTGCGGCCTTGGTGTCCATGGTGGCGGAATTTATCGCTGGCCCACGTTTTCGCGAAGCTGAAGCAGAAGCCGAGCAAATCGCTCAGCGGGCTCGCATTCTGATGCACTCAGCACTGCATGCCGCACAGGAAGACGAACGCTGCTTCGGGCAGCTGAGCAGCGCTTATCGAATGCCAAAAGATCAAACGGCGCAGCGTTCGGCGGCGATTCAAGAAGCTACCGTGGTAGCCAGTGAACCTTTGGTCAGCACCGTGGAAATCTCGGTTGTTGTCGTGACGCTCGCGCAACGTTTATTAACTATTGGTAATCCGTCGGTGCTCAGTGACGTGGCAGCCGCTGCGGAAGCGGCACGCGCAGCGACGCGTACCGCGGTAATAACCCTAGAAATGAATATCGCTGCGCTCACCGAGCAGAAGCATCGCGAGCGGCTGCGCGACACCGTCAAGCAAGCAATGGCAACCATCGCCGAAGCGGAACTGCTCAGCGACCAGGTTCGCGCGGCGGTCACGGTATGAGCGCGCGCCTATTGCTCGGTGAACCCGTAGCCGAAAAAGTTCGTCAGCGCCTCCGTGGCCTCGTCACGCAGCTAGCCGCTGAGCACGTCGCGCCCAAAGTTGCTGTCATCGTAGTTACGGATAATGAAGCCACCAACTGGTATGTCGGATCGATCGCTAGGGCTGCAGAAAAGCTCGCGGTGGCCTGCGAAGTATTTGATCTCGGAGAAGCTGCTGAAGAGGTTATCGCCGAAACAATCAAGACACTGAATGCCGACGAACTAATTCATGGCATCATCTTGCAGACCCCTCTTCCGCGGGGGATCGACGTATCTTCGCTGGTCAAGCTGATAGACCCAGCCAAAGATATTGACGGAGCTAATCCGGTTAGTCTCGGCCGGCTCAGTGTTGGGCAAGATGCCTTTGCTCCAGCCACTGCGCGGTCGGTGATAGAGATCCTTGAACACTATCGGATCCCGTTGTCCGGAAAACATGTGGCGGTGATAGGCCGCTCCGCGGTGGTTGGCAAACCCCTGGCGCAACTACTGCTGCAACGCGATGCGACGGTCACCATCTGCCATTCGCGCACCGCTAACTTAGCTGAACATACCCGGCGGGCCGAGGTGTGCGTGGTAGCCGCTGGCCAGCCGCACCTGCTCACAGCCAACGAGGTGACAGCGCACTCGGTGGTGATAGACGTAGGAACTCACGTGACCGAATCCGGTGGGCTCACCGGGGATGTGCAGGCTGGCTCGGTGCAACCCCTGGTCTCGGCATTGAGCCCGGTGCCTGGGGGAGTAGGCACGGTGACCACGGCCCTGCTGCTTTTGCACACGGTTCAAGCGGCCGCCAATTTCCTTGAACGTAGTCGTAGAGAGGAGTGCCAGATGAGCGCAGGCCGGTAGTTGCCAGGCCGCCAACTTGACGTGTTTGTTGGGTAATCCAGCCCGCAGGCGCGGAGAAGGAACGCGGTAACTGCAAGTACCTGGTGGACCCATAACTGACACCACGCACGGGCCAAGATCCTTGGTGGAATCGCTGGCCGTCACTGCGTCGGATGTTCGCCGCCGCATCATCGCGAGGAAGGTCGATGGTGCGGCGGTGCTGTGCCTGCAGCGTGATCACCACGGCTCAAACCGGTAGCCATATGGCACAGCAACAATTGTCCCGTAGTTACATGTTGGAACTCATAACTAACTAGCTTCAAAAGCTACCTGATTCTCGTCAGCGATGACTTCTGGTTGAAGGGTTCGCCGGCATCCCGCACCCCCGCTTCATATACGTTCACTGAGAATGCGGGGTTGTCATGGCCTACTCGGTTGAGTCGTGCTGTCGGATGATGAACTCGGCCATTCCGGGAACCGTGAAGGCCACTATGCCGTGCTCCGGGGCATAGATCAGGCCTTTGGCGAAAGTCCCGCACGTGCCGGCCCCAGACTTTGCGGGGTCGAAATGAGCCGGTCGGCAACAGCCTTGGTGCTACATGCTTGCTCTCTGTCTTGAGCCATGGCGCGGAGATAGTTGCGTTCGCTTTTCGTCGCTCGTTCCCATCGTGCAGGGAAGAATCCGGAATCTAGTTGGCTGCGTCCTGCCTCAATGGCCAAGATTGCATCCGTCGTGGTGAAGGGCGTGGCTGGGGCTAGATCCCAAATAGCTTTACCGTACTCCTGGATAAAGTAGGGATAGCCGCCGGCGGCTAGGGCGAGTTCTTCGACAGCTTTTGGTTCAAATCTTGCACCAAATTTTACTGCTGGCTCTTCCAATGCTTGCCGAGCCGCGGGATCGTCCAGTGGCCCTATTCGCCGGTAGTCGAAAAGCCGCTCCGCGTATGAGCGCGCCTCACTGAGAACTGCAGGCAGATTGGGAAGGCCTGCCCCGATGATGAAGAACGGCCACTCTCGCTGACCTGCCTGATGCTGGACCGGGATCAGCGCTGCGAGCAGCTCGTCGTCGATGTCTTGCATCTCGTCAATGAATAGACCGAATGCCGATCGTTCATCTTTCAGTGCTAGGGCAAGATCCTCGACCATTTCCTCAAGATCGATTTCGATCGAGCCGGAATCCGCCCGACCCTGGCTGGTTTCGAAGCCGAATTCGGCTCCCGTTACTCCAACTGTGGCAGAGAATGAGCTGATGGTTTTTACGGCATCTTTAATCTTATGCGATGCCGATCGCCGCACGAGTTTCCGGGAAGCCATAAGTAGTTCACGCGCGAGTTTTTCGCGGATTACCTTTGCACCGGTTCCCCCTGAAATGCCCTCTAGCCCGATTGTGAACCATCCCATGCGGTCTGCATGCGCACGCAACGAGGGTTTTCGCCCGTCATAGCAGGTGGTCGGAGGCCTAACCCAGGTGAGTAGGGATTAAGTTGGCTTTCCGGATAAAGAAGTATAGCTATGTATAGGAAAAATCTTAGATACGGTTAGATAACCCTAGTTGTCTCATTTACCGTCAGGGAACTCGGAACTAGCTGACAGCCATAACGTGCGCGGGACAAGCGGGTATGCTGTGTCCGGCGTCGCCTCGAATTGCCTTCGACGTTTCATCCGGACGTTGGAGAGCCAATGTTCAAGTTCGTGGGTGGGCCATTTGCTTGGCATGATCGGTTTTGGTATGAAACTCGCGTTTAAGTAGCAATGGCTCCCGGTCGCGGCATTGATAAATCCTCAGGGTCAGGAAATCCGCGAGATGCGAAATGGTGGGTGACCAGAGATAGGTCACCCACCATGTTTCTTCACGCAAAAGAGATTGGGTCAGAAGTACGCGGATTACCGGTAATAAGAAATTGCCGGTTATGGATTGCAGGTATTTTTACCGCAAGCACCAATTAACATCCCATCTAGCGCGACGAGGTTCTCGTGCTGAGACCAGTGCCGCCACCACATCGTCAACGTCTGAAAATATGTACTGGCATTGATGCTTCTTCCACTGTGCGCCTCACTTTCTGAGTGCTCCTCCTGAGTCACGCGGCTCCCCGGAGAAAGCACCGGGCTAGCGCACAGTTGCGTCTCCTACTTCTGCTACCGGCTAAGGTCGCGTATTTAGCTCGGGGACACCGCTAAGGTGACACCACGCAACCGGTCCATCTGCGGATCGTAAAGTGGATCATCAACCACGCTCGCAGTCAGCAATCTACCGAAGTACTCAATCTGCACACTGTCCCCGGTTGCTACCGAGCTAGGCAACCAGGCGTAAGCAATTGGTTTGCGTACTGTGTACCCATAGGCCGCACTGGTCACATATCCGGATGGAACACCATCGACGTACACCGGCTCCTTGCCTAAGACGATGGACCTTCCATCGTCGATAGTCAGGCACCGCAACCTAGTCGTGGCTGCCGCGGCGCGTGCAGTCAACGCGGACTTGCCCACGAAGTCTGCGGTCTTGGCTGCCTTCACCGCAAAACCTAGACCCGCCTGTTCGGGCTCGTGCTCGGTGGTCACATCCGTGCCGAAGGAACGGAAACCCTTCTCTAGACGTAGCGAGTTGAACGCCGCGCGTCCGGCGGCGATCAGCCCATATTCTTGCCCGGCTTCGAAGATGACATCCCAGAGGCGCTGGCTCACATCTGCCGAGGCATAGAGCTCCCAACCAAATTCACCCACGTAGGACAGCCGCATCGCGGTCACCGGGATGCCTGCGATAGAAATTTCTTTCGTACGGAAGTACTTCAACCCGTCATTGCTCACATCATCATCGGTGAGTTTGCTCAGCACCTCGCGGGCAAAAGGTCCCCACAACCCAATGCAGGCGGTGCCAGAGGTAGTGTCTTTGACACTCACCCATGAACCTGGATTTGCGACACTGAATTTACGTGCTTCGCGGGACAGGTAGGCGACATCAACATTTGAATTAATACCTGCCTGGTAAAGCTCCTCGGAGATGCGTGCGACGGTAATGTCGCTGGTGATACTGCCTGCCGAATTCAGCAGCAGGGTGTAGCTGACCATGCCGGGGGCACGGAGCATATTTGCGGTGGTGAGCCCCTGCAGCATTTGCCCAGCCCCGGGACCGGTGATTTCCACACGTTTCAGCGGAGTCATATCAAACATGGCCACCGCGGTACGCGTCTTCCATGCTTCAACCGCAGCGACGGGGGAGTGGAACATATTTGACCACTCATCACGTGCGGGACCCTGCCACTCTTGCGGTAGCTGATCAAGCAGTGCGGCGTTGGCCTGGTACCAGTGGGGGCGTTCCCAACCGGTGCCCTCTAAGAAGAAGGCGCCGAGTTCTTGCTGCCGGGCGAAGAACGGACTGGTGCGCACATTGCGTGGCTTCAGCCGTGGCTCCAGGGGGTGGCGGATATCGTAGATTTCCACGAAGTTCTGCTGCGAAGTTTCGCTGACGTATTCCTTGGTGGTTTGCACGTCTTCAAAACGATTCAGATCGCAATCGCTCAGGTCCGTTTCCGACTGACCGCTAGTAATCAACTGTGCCACGGCCTTCGCTATGCCCGGGGCGTGGGTGACCCACACTGCTTCGGCAACGAAGAACCCGTCAACCTCGCGGGATTCGCCGACCAGTGAACCACCATCCGGGGTGAAGGAGAAGATCCCGTTAAAACCGCGCTGGATCTGAGTATTGCGCAGGTCCGGCAGCAACTCTTGGCTCGCTTCCCATTGGGCGGCAAAGTCCTCGGGGGTGAATGCCAAGCTGGAAGGCATCCGCTGGTCGGTAATCTCATCCGGGGCGTAACGGGCCAGAGTGTCAAGATCTACCGGCATTGGACGGTGGGCGTAGGAGCCGATGCCGATACGGTCTCCCCATTCGCGGTAGTAGAGGTCGCCATCCTGGTAGCGCAAAATTGGCCGGGTGGCGCCGGCAGGTTGTTCATTGATTCCGGCCAGGCTCGGAGCCGGGGTAGTCCACGCGAATTGGTGGCCCAGTGGCAGCAACGGGATCGGGGTGCCGACCATCTTGCCAATATTTGGTCCCCAGAATCCTGCACAGGAGACCACAATGTCAGCTTCGAAACGGTCCTCACCGCAAATCACTGCGGTGACCTTTCCGCCGGACTGCTCAATATCTGTCACCACGGTGCGGTCACGGAATTCAACTCCGGCCGCTTGTGCCCGTTCGATGACCAGTGAAGTTCCCTTGCTAGCCAGGGCGAGCCCATCATTTTCGGTGAAGAGGCCGCCAAGCACCTTCTCGGGATTGAGCATAGGGAACTTTTTCAGGCAGTCGGCCGCCTCGATGACTTCGGCCTGTACGCCGTAGGAGCGGTTCCACCCGGCGCGGCGGTGCAGATCCTGCAAACGAGCCTCGGTGGTGGCGATTTCCAACCCACCGACCGGAAGGAAAGAGCCGCGACCGTCGGCACCGACCAGGGAGGTGAGCTTCTCAATGGTGTACTGGGCGAACGCGGTCATTGATTTGGAGGGATTTGAGGAGAAAACGAGTCCGGGGGCGTGCGAGGTGGAACCGCCGGGCAGATTCAATGGCCCCTGCTCAATCACCAAGGTATTGCTATGGCCCAGCTGGACGAGCTCGTCCGCTAGGTTGGCGCCGACGATTCCAGCTCCGATAATGACTACCCGTGGGGATGAAACAGACACGGTGGACTCCTAAAACTTGTGTGGTGTGGAGAATTGAGATGCTGCGATTATTTCGGGAAGGTCCTGCAAACTCAGGCGTCGATGACCAGATCGGTGCTCGCGGTGGAACAACACGGGAGGAACTTGCCTGCCGAGATTTCTCTGGCACGGATCCCGCCTTGATGATTCATCTGAACCTCGCCATCGAGCTTGACCACCTTGCATGAACCGCACATACCTTCTTGGCAGTTCGCACCGATGCGAACTCCGGCACGTTGCGCGACTCCCAGAATGTGCTCGTTGCCATTGATCTTCACGTTCAAGGCGCTGCGCACAAAGGTCATCGTCAGGGTCCCGCTGCCAACGGTGGGGAAAGCCGAAGGATCAACCGGACCGGCCGGTTCCACCAAAGGTTTAGCCGGCGGCAACGAAATATTGGAGTCGACGACTTCTAATTTCTGTCCCGTGGCTTCGATGGTGCCTTCCGCGTCATACTCCGGTTCATACATGACCAGCTCAGGGGGCTGGCTTTCATAGAACTGATCCACCGACTCGGCGACTTCCTCGGCAATACCTTCGGCCAAGGTAATTTCCTGCTGGTATTCCAGCACTGTCTTATGGTCGCCGGAAAAGAATTCCATGAACACCGAGGTGTCATCCACCCCCACCTCGCGCAAGAGCTTGGTGGCCAGATTCAGATAGCCTTCGGGGCCGCATGCGAACACCTTGCGCCCATTGGCGTCCGGTGCCACCGCTTCAATCATCTGTGCGGTGAGCCGTCCACTGAAACCGTCCCAACTTGCGGGCTTTTCACGATTGCCCAAGGAATAGGAAACCTTGATCCGCGAATCAACCTGGGTGATGTACTCCAGCTCGGGCCAGAACGCAAAATCCCCGGGCACCGTGCCATGGCAGAGCACCACCACGTCCGCTAACCCGGGCAGCGAATGAATGGTGCGCACCATGGACATGATCGGGGTGATGCCCGCACCGGCGGATAAGAACAGGTAGCGCGCTCGCCGGTCGGAGTCTCCAAGGTGGAATGCACCGACCGGGCCGAGCATGTCCAAAACCATTCCTGGGCGCAGATTTTCATGTGCCCAGTTGGAGACGAGACCGTTGGCGTCCCTTTTAATGCTGATGTTAAAGGTCCACGGCACGGTGGGCGCGCTGGATATCGAATAGCTGCGGTCCACCGAGTCTTGGCCTTCACCATGCACCGGGAAGGCAATGTTCAAATATTGTCCAGCACGGAAGGCCAACGGTGCCCCGTCGAGGCGGCGAAAGACGAAGGTCATCAATCCGCCTGCCTCGGCGATGGTTTGCACGCATTCGGCCATGAACTCTTGCGGGTGCCAGGGGCCCAGCGCGCGGGCGGCACTGGCCGGTCCGTCTTGCCCGCTGAGTACCCGGTTCCAAGGCATTTCCAGTCCGCGGATGCGCTGGGCTTCCGGGATGCCGGTACGGGTGGTGGCTTCGGTCATGCCAGGTGCTCCAAAACGCGCTGGGTGTACCAGTTAAGGAAGGCCTCCACCTGGTATTCGCTCAACATGTAGGGGCCGGGCTCATACACCGGGCTGGCTGCTCCCTTTTGGCACAGCTCCACAAACGCCTTGTCCTGCAGGTTTGTCTGCTTCCAGGTGTGCGTCAGTTTGTCCAAATCATAATCTTCGCCTTCCAACGCATCATCGGCTACCAGCCAGGTGGTGCGCACCAGAGTTTGGTGCTCGTTAATAGGGAAGACCGCAAAAGTGATGATGTGATCGCTTTGGAAGTGGAACCAGCTATTGGGCTGCAGGTGCATGGAACAACGTCCAAGGCGGAAGTCGCGCAGGTCGCCCAGTAGTTTTTTGGATAGTCGATGGCCGTCGGGGGAGAAAGATTCACCGTCTCCGTCCAAGGATTCACGGGAGATGCGGATTCCGGCGATGCGGGTATCGAGTTCTTCGACGACTTCGAATGGGATGCCGTAACGACGGCAACGTTCTTCGAGACTTGCCTGAGCCTGCTTATTGCGCTTCCAGATTTCTTGAAGATGTGTGGGGACGCTCTGGTCGGTCAGCCCCCACGTGGGGAACAGCGAGCAGGCAAGTTCCGGGTGGCCGTCGCAGTGGTAGCACTCGCGGTTGTTCTCCATCACCAGTTTCCAATTGGCCTCTTCGATGATGTTCTGCTGGTAGGCCACCTTGGTGCGGGAAATATCGTGTGGCGCCAGATACGGTTCAAAGATTTCGGCGACCTGGTCAAAGTCCGTGGGTGGTTCTTGGGCGAGGCAGACAAAAACGAGTCCCGCGCGAATCTGTCCGTGGGCTCGCTTGAGGGCAAAGCAGTTCTTGTCGAACTTTGTTTCTCCCGGAGCCGAGGCGTGGATCAGATCCCCTTCGGGGGAGTAGGTCCACGAGTGGTATCCGCAGACGAGGTTTCCGGTGCTTCCCGAGGCTTCGGTCAGCACCCGGGCGCCGCGGTGGCGGCAAACATTGTGCAGGACGTTGACTCCGCCGTCGTCGGTGCGCAAGATGATCAACGAATATGGGCCGTAGTCGACGGTGACGTAATCTCCGGGCTCGGGGATCTCGGCGACACTCGTGGCGAAGAGCCAGTGGGTTCCGAATATCGCCTGCATGTCCAGCGCAAAAACCGCCGGGTCCGTGTAGAACGGGGATTCCAGCGAATACCCTAGGCGCCGATTGTGGAAGAGCTCGGTAATTTCGGTGAGTTGCTCCGCTGTCACCGAAGAAGCCAACTTGCCTCGCGTGGGTTGCGCGGCGCTTACCGAAGCTGTCATTTTTACTCCTAGAAGCCAGAAACCAAGTGCTGTCACGGTGTGGATGCACTGCAGTAAGTTGTGAAGTGAATCACCGTATATGTCGAGACTAAAGTCTGAAGAGTCGCATGAAAAGCGCAAGAAAGTGGAGGAAATCATGCACAATGGGTGCATGATTGATCCTCGTCTGATTACCCTCAGAGTTTTCTCCTCGGTGGGCACCGTGGCACGTACTGCTGAGCTGACCGGGTACTCGCCCTCCGCGGTGTCTGCGCAACTGCGTGAACTGCAACGCGCCCTGGGGATCAAGCTGCTGATCAAGGATGGACGCGGCATCCAGCTGACGGTTGCCGGCAGGCATTTTGTGGCGGGACTTGACGGCATTGTGACGCAATGGGAGCAGCTGCGGGCCTCAGCCTTGGCTAGCGAGGGGCAGGTGCAGGCAAGTTTCGGTTTGGGCGGATTCTCCACGGCTGCCGCGCAGTTGCTCGCACCCCTGGCAGAGGAGCTGCACACCGTCCACCCGCACGTTCAGGTGCAGCTGATGGAAGCCCATCCGCAGCGCTGCTTGGATCTTCTGCTCGCCGAGCGCATTGACCTGGCGGTGATTGTGGCTTCGCAGGCTCACGGGTCAGTCGATGCGGGTGCCAGATTTGAGCAGACGGTGCTGCTCGATGACCCGTTGGACGTGGTGCTGCCGGCAGGACATCGGCTTGCGTTNNGCGTTGAACCAAACCGTTTCGCTGGAAGAGCTTGCGGAGGATCCGTGGATCACGGAAAACGAACAGTCGGTGTATCGCTCGTTATTCGTCTCGGCGTTCACCTCGCTGGGGGTCACGCCGCACATTGCGCACGAGGCGATCGAGTGGGAAACCATGATTGCCTTTATTGGCGCCGGTTTGGGCGTGGGGTTGTTGCCGCGGTTGGCCACCTTGGGAAACGTGGAAACTGTGGTGCGTCGACGCATTTCCGGAATCGCCAAGCCTTCGCGGCGCATCGTTGCGGTGACCCGCAAGGGCGGGCGGGGTTCCCCGCTCATCGAAGAATCTTTAACTTTTTTGCAGCGTACCGCGGAAGCCATTATTTCCCAGCGATTGACCGAGGAATTAGACGGTTAGGCCGGGTCTCAAGGACCCGGGAGCCAGGGAACTATTTTTCATTTGGCTATTGACACAGATCACACTCATGAGCAGACTTTGGCTAAGTCCGATTAGTATCCAACTGATATTTCATGTGAAAGGTCACCCATGGGCAACTTGGCAGTCAGCTACGCTGGTGCAGGCAAGGTCGAACTCATCGACACCCCGTACCCAGATTTTGAACTGAAGGACGGTCCGGGAGTCCACCCGGCCAACATTGGGCGGCAGGTGCATCACGGTGTCATCCTGAAAACCATCGCCACAAACATCTGTGGATCTGACCAGCATATGGTGCGCGGACGCACCACGGCTCCAGAGGGCCTGGTACTCGGCCACGAAATCACCGGCGAGGTCGTGGAAGTCGGCCGTGACGTGGAATTCCTTAAGGTGGGTGACGTCGTTTCGGTACCCTTTAATATCTCCTGTGGACGTTGTCGAAACTGCAAGGTCGGACAAACCGGCATCTGCTTGAACGTCAATCCTGACCGCCCGGGTTCGGCATACGGCTACGTGGATATGGGTGGCTGGGTCGGTGGGCAGGCGGAGTACGTGCTGGTTCCGTATGCTGACTGGAACGCGCTGAAATTCCCTGACCGGGATCAAGCCATGGAAAAAATCCTGGACCTGACCATGCTCTCGGATATTTTTCCCACCGGATACCACGGCGCCATTGGTGCCGGAGCGACGGTTGGTTCCACGGTGT
>DNHA01000289.1 GCA_003486025.1 Micrococcaceae bacterium
CAACTGCGCCAGTTGAAGCGGCGAGCGAACTGAAATGGCTTCAGGGTCATTCAGCTGCCCAAAGAGCCCAATTACTGAGCGCTGTGCAGCCGCCGCTTGCCTGGAATCGCTCAGGATTAGATGCAGATTCGTTGCAGTGCTGCCGGGGGGTGCCTTGAAAACCACTCCCTGGGACAAATTGTCGAAGGGCTCCAAGGGCATATACGACCCGACGATCGCGTAATCCACCGGGATTTCCCTATCCGCGATGCCAACGACCCCTACCGGGTGCTGCAGGCCGAGCTTGGCCAACGCTGTGGTAGAGACCAGCGCTTCACCTGGACCTGGATAACGGCCTGATTCCAAGCGGACGGCAGATTCGAGCTCGCCGGTGACAGCCCACGCTGGCACCGGTTCTGCCCCATCGCCGATGACCGTATTCTTCACATCAACCGGCGAACTCAATCCAACAGCCCGGTCGGACACAGAGAAATTCGCCGCCATGGCAATCAGCGAGGCGCTGATCAAGCCAGCGGACTTCTTGTCGGTGACCACCAGTTCCCGAGCTCCTGCGGAATTGATGCGCTGGGCTACCTGATCTTCTGCCGCAGCGGTTCGCCCCACGGTGGATATGGTCATGATGCACATCGCCGCGGTGATCAGGCATACCAGTGCCGAAGGCACCTTGCTGGCCCACGCCGTGGCTAGGGCTTCGCGCAGCAGTGTTCGCAGGTTCATAGTTCCAGCACCTCGTCTGCCCGGCTGATGACGTAGGGGTCGTGGGTGGCGATGACAATGGTTCGCTGTTTGGCCGCGGCCGCTTCGCAGAAGATGTCCAAGACGCTAGCGGCATTGGCGGGGTCAAGGTTGCCTGTCGGCTCATCAGCCAAAATCACCGACGGGTCGTTGATCAGCGCCCTGGCCACGGCGACACGCTGGGCTTGGCCTCCGGAAATCTGGCCCGGTTTGTGGTCGCTGCGTGCGGCCACACCGAGCTGCTCCAAGACCAGCGCTGCCCTGTCCAAGGCAACCTGGCGGTCAACACCGGCATAGATGGTCGGTTCGATGACCGAATCGATGATGGTACGCGAAGGGTCCAACGATGAATCCTGGAAGACGAAGCCCAGCTGATGGGCCCGCACCTTGGACCGGATTGCATCCGCTGCCATTGACTGCGGCTGATCATGGAGAATCACCTCTCCGCGGCTCGGCGTGAGCATCAGGCCCAGCACATAGAGGAGCGTGGATTTCCCGCGTCCCGAAGGGCCGGTTAGCGCCGTGACTTTCCCCGGGGTGAATTCGTAGCTGAGCCCGTCAAAAAGTTCTTCGCCGTCCTTGGTGTAGCGGAACCCCAAATCTTTGACGCTCAGGACGCTCAATTCTCCTCACCTTGAGCGTTGAGCACCTGGACGTTGGTGCCTCTCTCCACCCCGGTGACAATTACAATTCCCTGCCCGCTGGCCACGATCTCGACCGGAACTGTTCCGTTCTCGGTGACAACTTCGGTGCCGCCGCCGGCGGTGGTGGTTACCGCGGCTGCTGGGATGCCGATGCCCTTGGTTTCAGGCACGACAATGACCTTGGAGCGCAGGGTGACGTTGCTGCCGGTCGGTAGTTGGTCGCATTCCTTCTTGCAGACAGCTTCGCCGTCTGGCGCGGTCAGGGTGTGGATGACATTGTCTGACTCGTCGGTGGTGGTTTGCCCGATCTGCGCCTTCCAGGAAAGCTTTCCATGCTGGACCTCAATGATGGAGTCCTGCGGGATCAGCGCGGCTTGGTCTGCGGTCAAGGAGAGAGTGAACGTTCGCTCCCCGCTTGGAGCCAGCACCGCATCTTCGCCACCAGTCAGGGTCTTCCCTGTCCGGATGGATTCAGCGAGGTCTGCCTGGCCTGGCAGTGCGGGGATGGCAACGATCCGACCGAGCGGAATGATCCCGGTGGGCTTCTGGTTGGTTTCTTTCTGCCATTTCTTGATGGCCAGTGTGGTCTGCGAGGTGAAGCGCGTATCCGGGGTACCGGTGAAATGCCCTTGGTCCTTGAGGAAGTCTTCAAGCTGCTTTACGTTTGCGCCGGAGGCTCCGGGGCCCATGTCCTGGTAGAAGGGTGTCGTTCCGGAAATGGCATAGACATCGGTGCCGGCCACGGAATAGAGGGCTTCGCCGGACTTCTTTTGTCCCGGAGTGGCGGCGGAGACGACGCCGGGAAGATGGTTGCTGGCAACTACCTGGGTCGGCTGTTTCACCGTGGTGCTCAAGTTCAGTGATGACCCAATTGATGACAACTCGGCTTTGACCCAGACGGATTGCGAAGCTTCGGGAGATGCATTGGCGCTTTGCCCTACCAAAGTTGCGTTGATCGCCCAGCCGAGTGTTCCGCAAACAACCGCTACGACCAGCAAGAGCGAGAGGAACCTAGGTGAAAGCTTCTTGCTTTCGGAGGCATTTCTAGTTCCCATAGAGTTCCTCCGCAGATGGAGAAGGAGGGCACTTCTGGTTCATTTCAGTAGTATCGGCAGAAGCGAGATCCATGGTGTCGTAGGGGGTCCACGGTGCTGTACCGCTGGCCATCCCCTCGACGAAGGTTTCTTCGCTCGGCAAGGAACCTGTGTCCAGATTAAGGCCCTGAAGGCAAGGCACGAGCGCGTCGCGGTAGTACGCGTAGAACGTCCGCAACTGCGTGCGAGTCAGTGCCTGGCTGTATTTGAGGTCCTGAGGATATTGAAGCGCACAGGTGTAGCTGGCTTCAGCGGCAGCTTGCTCCTGGTCTTCAGTGAATTTCGTGGAGAAAGAACCGCCTTCTTCCACTGTTGTCGGGAACCCTAGATTGGTGAGGCATGTTGCTTGCTCTTCGGGCCAGACTTCTTGAGAGACATATCGGATTCGCTCGACTTCTGGCCAGGAGCTGAGGCCGGATTCTTCTTGCTTGCCCTTCACGAAGTCGTCCCAGGTGAATTCGCCATAGCCGCCGTTATCGAGCGGGTCGTCCTTGCTGCTTAGAGTTGGAGCTTCTTCACTCACTAAGCTCTCCGAGGGGGTGGCTCCCGTCGGTGCGGTCAGCTCGGCAGTAGGGTCTCCGCCGCTACTGCATGAGGCAAGGGCCAGCGAAAATATTGCGATGAGGCTCAATGCGCGGAACTTGGGAGTTCTAGTCATGGAATCGTCTTTCGTAAACGGTTCTTACGGGTACTGGCTTCATCTCAAAGCGATAACAAACCCGCTGCTGTGACCTGCCTTACTCGGTAGTATATACATTGCGTGCGATTATCGAAGTAAAAGAACCTAGCAGGTGGAAAGTTTCGCATGATTAAGTATGTTGAGGTCATGAGCCCGGTGCAGCCACTGTTGCTTTGATAAGGCTAATGCTAGAAATATTCATTCAGGTCTAGGAATTTTCAATAAATCCCGGTAGGTTCATTTTCAGGTCACGCTCAGGTTGCTTTTAGGTTTTTATCGTGGCTTTGTCTTGATTTGATAATCGATGCCACGGACGCGTCATTGCTCGAAGGGATATTCAATGAAGAACCGTTTACGTACTATGGCGGCCACCGTCCTTGTTGCGGGACTGGCAGTTGCTGGTGCAGGCGCTGCCCAGGCAGACACGAAGAGTGGCTACAAGAACTGCGCGTCTGGCTACAGCGCAAGTCTGACAACCAAGCTCAATGCTTCAGGCGTGGGAACCCAGTCAACAACGCACTCCCACAAACATGGGGTTACCACTGTCAAGCAGACTTTCTCGGGTTTGGGGCCGAATACGTCTAATTCTCGCACCCAGTATAGCTATTGGTCGGCAACCTCTCAGCGCGTGATTGAGTATGCAACGGGCGGATGCATTCGAAACCCGGTATAAAAACTTACCGAGGGAGTATCTACGTCTAAAGATTCCGTGGATATTGCCTGAGGATAATTCAATTCTAATATTCTCGGACCGTCTTGCCGTTCTTGGCAAGGCGGTCCGGCATTTTAATGCTAGGTTGCGCTTCCCTGCAGATCTGGTCCACTATTGCGCTCGTTGATGGACGGCTGAAATTGACTCTTCTTCCATATACAGAGTTGCTTACGCGCTAGTGATCGTGAGGCATTATATGTTTCAAGTGGGTTGGTCAGGATCCGTGATCCTTGCGCTTTGGATCTTGTGACATTCCGTAAGAAATAGATTGCACTCTATGCCAAGTGAAGATATTCGAATGCCAGAGCAGCGGAAGCCAATCGATTGTCGCAGGTGTCCCGCGGAAGGTCCCTTACGGACAGTTCGGCGCCGCGCCGCGGAGCTCAAAAAGTGACAACTATGGAAAGAAGTCCTAAACAACCTGAATTCCCGTTTGCCCCGCCCAATTATGTGCCCGATGATGGTTCCCTTGCGGTCGGGAAAGGCTATGCAGAAGGAGCCTGAAAACGACCCTCCTGTTCCACGACAAATTCCGAATGGATCGGGCGAATAAGCTACTCATGAATACTCGGCTATACCGGTAGACTTGGCGATCCCCACGCAGACGGGCAACCCGGTCAGCCTGAACACCTCAGCCTTGATCCGCTCACCCAGGGCTTGCAGCTCATCCAGTGTGCCGGACACGCCCAGAAACGCCTCGTCAATGGAATAGACCTCCACCCACGCCGAGAAACGGCCTAAAAGCTTCATGACGCGGGCGGACATTTCCCCGTACAGCTCGTAATTAGAGGACTTCGCGACCAGCCCGAGGCGCTCAGCGTCGGCGGCGAGTTTGAACCACGGCGCACCCATCTCAACGCCTAAGGCTTTGGCTTCGCTGCTGCGCGCGACCGCGCAGCCATCATTATTGGACAGCGCAATCACCGGGCGGGCTTCGAGCTTCGGGTCAAAGACGCGTTCGCAGGAGACATAGAAGCTGTTCACATCCACGTGCGCGATGTATTCGGCCCGTTGTTCCGGGTCGGGGGAGTCTATGTTGGTAACCATCGGTATCACTTTCGTTGATATTCGCTAAGAAGAGTTGACCCAATGACACCTTTATTGAACCCATGATCTATCTAAGCGAATTGGTTTCTTAAAATATAGAACATAGGTTTGACAGTTTGGCTAAATAAATGGGTAGCCACCTCGAACTCTTCGCGAGGTGCCTACCCATAAGGTGGTTGTTATTTCTTGCTTGAGATTCGGTGAATCCATGGAGGAATCCGAGGGTGACCGGCTGTGGTTCACCGCAGCATCTTCGGGTAACCATCACAGCGCCTCGGCCATATCTGGACGGCTCTGGCCTCATCGGAAAAGATTAGTAACCAATACTTTGTCGCCGATTCTGGGTTTACCAAGTGCCAGAGAAGAACTATGCCTAGCTACAGCGACGGTTCAGCAGCAGAGTGTCGGTATACACGCTGGTGGGCTGTGTTCAGAGCGAGTGCCACATGCCTGTCCAGGCAGTAGCTGTGGCCATTACATCTTTTGTGCCATTAGATGGGCAACCTGATCTCATTGGCGAACCAGTCCTGCAATTGCGTCACCCAGGAGCCCCACAGGCCGGTGGCCATCAGAATTCCAAGAAGAATCAAGATGCCGCCGCCCGCGCGCATGATCGATAGCTGGTGCCGACGCAGGAACTTCATGGCACCCATTCCGCGTCGCAACCCCACTGCGATGAAAAGGAATGGCAGCCCCAGCCCCATGCAATAGAAGAATGTCAGTAAGGCGCCCTTCGCAGGGTTGGGGTCAAGGCCGGTACTCATTGCCAACACTGCGGCAAGTGTGGGTCCGATACAAGGTGCCCAACCAAGCCCGAAGGTCACACCCAAAANNAACAAGCCAGCCGGTGGTTTGCGGTGCATCTTCGCGTCGCGTTGCATGAAAGAAAATCCACCCATGAACACAATGCCCATGAAAATCACCAGCACACCGAGAAGCTGAGTGACCCAGGCACCTTCGAACCGCATCCATGCGGCGATTTGAGAAAAGACCACTCCGGCGAGCACGAAGACGGCAGTGAATCCGAGGATGAACAGAGCAATACCCGCGACCATGCGGCCACGTTTCTGCTCGACGAGATCAGCACCAGATAGCCCAGTCACGTAGCCAAGATAACCCGGAACCAAAGGAAGAACGCACGGCGACAGAAACGAGACGAGGCCGGCAAGGACCGCCACGGGAACCGCAAGCAGCAAGGATCCATCTTGGATAACCTCAGCAAAAGGGTTGCTCTGGACCGAAATTGCCAAGGTGGTGGTGAGCGGCAAATTCATCACAGCGACTCCTGAAGGGAGGTATCTATCAGGGCCTTAAGCGTGGCCTTTTCGGCCGCTCCAAGGACACGTGACGCGACCCGTCCCTGTTTGTCGAGCACCAGCGTGGTGGGCACTGCCTGCAATGGGACGTATTGGGTCATAGCCAGCCGGATTTCACCTTGGGTGTCTTGCACCGATGGGTATGAGATCCCAAAAATGCACTCGAAGGCTTGTGCGGCTTCTTTCTCGTCACGGATATTGATGCCGATAAATTCGGCCTTCACTTTAACTAAGGCAGCAAGCATGCCGGCGCGCAAGCAGGAACGCCGTCCCAAG
>DNHA01000188.1:0-158 GCA_003486025.1 Micrococcaceae bacterium
GCCAAAGAGGAGATGGAAAAAATCGACCCGAGCCTGGTGGATAACCCACTGATTTTCCCCACCGAAGAAGACCTCCGTCAGGCCCATGTCTTCCGAGCTTTGGACGCCGAGGAAGAAACTACCCTCGGCAGCGAATTCCAAAGCGCGATTGGAGCCTA
>DNHA01000188.1:270-8181 GCA_003486025.1 Micrococcaceae bacterium
CGAGGGGTACTCGCCGGCGCTGCCGGTCTCGCGCTGGCTGGATTGCTCACTGCTTGCGGCACCAAGGGTGCAAGCAGTGCCCCTGCGGCTTCATTGACTCCCGCGACAGATCTTTCTGACACCGAAAAACTCGTCCGCTGGGCCAACTGGACGCTCTATTTGGACTACGACGACAAGGCAAAAAACTACCCAACCTTGCAGCAATTCAAGAAGTCCTCTGGCCTGGAGGTGAAATACGTCGAAGATATCGACTCCAACGATTCCTATTACGGCAAGGTGCAATCTCAACTGGCGGCCGGACAAGATATCGGCCAAGACCTGATCGTGCTGACCGACTGGATGACTGAGCGTGTGATGCGTCTGGGATACGCGCAAGAACTAGACCACGCAAATATTCCAAACATCAAAAATCTGCTCCCCGCGTTGAAAGATGTGCGCTTTGATCCAGGACGTACCAAATCATTGACCTGGCAGTCGGGTTATACCGGGCTGGTTTGGAACAAGGAAGCATTTCCCAAAGGACTGCGAAACGTTGAAGACCTTTGGAACCCGGAGCTTAAAGGGCGGGTAACGCTTTTGGACGAAATGCGGGACACGATTCCAATACTCCTGCTTGATCAAGGCATAGATATCGCAGGCCAATGGGGACAGGACGAATTCGCCGGAGCTTTAGAAGTGCTCGATAAAAATATTCAAAACGGCCAGATCAGGCAGGTCAAGGGCAATTCGTATAAGCAGGATCTCATCTCCGGCGATGCGCTAGCAGGAATCGCCTACTCGGGGGACATCACGCAGCTGAACTATGAAGAGGGCAATAAGTGGGAGTTCATCATGCCTGAGCGTGGTGGATTGATTTGGTCAGATAACTTCACTGTTCCCATTGGAGCAACGCATAAGAAAAACGCGGAAAAACTGATGGATTTCTACTACCAGCCGGATGTGGCAGCAGAGGTCGCGGCCTATGTGAACTATCTGTGTCCTGTGGTAGGCGCACAGCAAGAGATGGAAAAAATTGACCCGGATCTCGTCAATGATCCATTGATCTTCCCTACCGCAGAATTCTTGAACAATGCAAGCACCGAACGAGAACTGAGCGTGGAGGAAGAAAATGACTTCCAAAACCAGTTCCAAGAAGTAATTGGGGTATAGAACGTGATGAGTACCAACACCGCAGAAACATCCCGGAAACCCGCACTCCCGCCACGCAGCGAAGGCGCGGACCTAGAACTTAAGGGCATTACTAAGCGTTTTGCTGAGTTCATTGCAGTGAAAGACCTGGACCTCACCGTCCCTTCGGGAACTTTTTTTGCCTTATTGGGACCGTCAGGTTGCGGTAAATCGACAACTCTGCGAATGATCGCCGGATTGGATGCGCCCAGCGAAGGCGAAATTCTCATCGGGGGTAAGAACGTCACTTCGTTGCCAAGCCACCAGCGTGAAGTAAATACCGTGTTTCAGTCCTATGCTCTGTTCCCGCATATGACCGTGCTTGAAAATGTGGCCTTTGGACTCAAACGGAAAAAAGATAAGCAAGCAATGGAAAAGGCCCGGGAAGGCCTGAAAATGGTGGAGCTTGACCACCTCGCGAACCGGCGCCCCGAGCAGCTTTCTGGTGGACAGCAGCAGCGTGTCGCGTTGGCCAGGGCGCTAGTCAACCGTCCTCAGGTGCTATTGCTTGACGAGCCCCTCGGTGCGTTGGATATGAAGTTGCGCCGGCAGATGCAATTCGAACTCAAAGCGATTCAAACCGAGGTCGGCTTGACCTTTATCCATGTCACTCACGACCAAGAAGAAGCCATGACCATGGCGGATGTAGTGGCGGTGATGAATGAAGGACGCATCGAGCAGATGGGTGCGCCTCGCGATCTGTACGAGTTGCCGAAAACCGCCTTTGTGGCCAATTTTCTAGGCAAATCAAATCTCATGCGCGCTCAGGTTGTCGGTCAGCAAGAAGGACTCATCGAAGCGCAAGCCGCCGGTTGCAAGGTTTTGGTTCCCGTCGAACGGGCAGTGCAGCATCAGGGTGACATCGTCATTGGAGTGCGGCCAGAAAAGCTTCATCTGCATCGTGAGGCACCTGAAGAATCAACGGGATACAACGAGTTGAGCGGTCAGGTCATTGATGTTTCATTTACCGGAACCACCACGGAGTACCTGATCGAGGTGCCTGGGGTTGGCCGGATCGGAACTTTCTCGCAGAACCGTGGGCAGCAACCTGCCCAAATGGGGGATACGGTGTACCTGTCTTGGGATAGCGCCCACTCCTTTGGACTGGCCGGTGACGAGTCAGTCGATGCCGGGGTGGATCAGGCATGAGCAAAATGGTGATGACCAAAAGAGGGAAAATCGCTGATCTTCGCAGCGCGGAAGAGATCAAGGCCGAACGCCGCAAGGGACGCACTGGGGTATACCTCGTGCTCCCGGGGATGCTGGTCCTCTTTCTATTCTTTGCCCTTCCGGTGATCGTGCTGTTGTCGATGTCCCTGTACGCCAGGCCCGAAGGCGCGGAAATCGGCGAATTTGTGCCAGCCCTGGAATTTGGCAACTATGCCACGGTGCTTGGCGCCTACTGGTCCGAGCTGGTTCGTTCCTTTGGATTCGCGCTGATTGCCACGGTACTGGCCTTGCTTATTGGCTACCCCATGGCTTATCTGGTCGCGGTACGCTTACGCCAGCATGGCTTGCTTCAAGGCATTTTACTGGTCCTGCTGATCGCACCGTTCTTCTCCAGCTTTATTCTGCGCACCCAAGCGTGGAAGCAGATTTTGGCCGATGAAGGCTGGGTGGCGCAAACCTTAAAGCTTATTGCGGTTCTTCCCGCCGACGGGCATCTGACGGCAACCCCCTTCGCGGTGGTAGCGGGTCTGACCTATAACTTTTTGCCCTTTATGGTGTTGCCCATTTACGCGAACCTCGGTCGTCTGGACACCAGGCTCTTAGAGGCCTCGGGGGATTTATACGCGAGCCCGATGACGTCATTTTTCAAAGTAACCCTCCCGCTGTCTGCCCCCGGAGTTTTTGCCGGGACATTGCTGACCTTCATTCCGGCGGCCGGTGACTACGTGAATGCCGCGCTGCTGGGCAACAACAGAAACACGACAATGATCGGGCAGGTGATTGATTCAAGATTTTTCAAGGTCATCGACTACCCGGGCGCTGCGGCGCTGAGTTTCGTTTTGATGCTGTCCATCCTGATACTCGTCACCCTCTATATCAGGCGTTTCGGTACCAAGGAATTGATGTAGGAGCCAATGATGAAACAAAAAATAGGGCGCTGGATCATTCCAGCCATTGGTGGACTGGCCTTCGTCTACCTGCTGGTACCTATCGCGTATATCTTCGTGTTCTCCTTCAACGACGCCGGGCGCACAAATCTTGAATGGCGCGGATTCACCTTCGCCAATTGGCAAAACCCCTGCGGTGCGCCGGCCGTCTGTGAATCCTTGGTCAATTCACTGCAGGTAGGTGTGGTGGCGACCATCGTCTCCACTGCCCTGGGCACCTGTATTGCCATCGGGCTGGTGCGGTACAAATTCCGTTTCCGCAAGCTGACCGACGTTCTCATTATTCTTCCGCTTGCCACCCCAGAGGTGGTCCTTGGAGCCTCGCTACTGGCTCAGTTCCTGAATTTGGGGTGGGAACTGGGGTACACCACGATTGTGATCGCGCATATCGTGTTCTGCATGTCTTTTGTGATTGTGACCGTCAGAGCACGTGTTTCGTCACTTGACCCACGATTGGAAGAGGCTGCGGCGGACCTGTATTCCACTCCGCGAGCGGCCTTCTGGAAGATTACCTTCCCTTTGCTAGTGCCTGGGATAGTGGCGGCCGCCTTGTTGTCATTCGCTATGAGTTTTGATGATTTCATTATTACCAACTTCAACTCCGGCACCTTCCAGACGTTCCCGAAATTCATCTACGTAGCCGCGACCCGCGGTATCCCGGCCCAAGCAAACGTCATTGGTTCGGCAATGTTCATCGCAGCCTTGCTGGTAGTTATCGTCGGACAGGTGATGGCTTACCGACGGCGCAAGCGATTAGCCCAGAGGTAACACCCGTTCAAGACAAGTCAAGACCCGTCGGTCCACTGAAATACTCGGGCCGATGGGTCCTTTCTTGCGTCTTGGGCTCACCCGGTGTTCACCTTTCAGGTGGATGACAATTTCGTGGACGAATCTCTCAATGAGGCCCAGGCTCTTGCTGCTGGCAGGGACACCCGTGGGCCAAAACCGCTGGACCTGGTCGATAAATTACCAAACTCTGCGTACTTAATGGGTTTGAGCCGAGCAAACCAGCCCGCGACAAGGTAGCATTCTAGCGATTAGAATATTGCCACGAGGCAATGTGACTTACTGCCAGTGCGGTAGCGAAGAATGGTGTGAAATTACATGGGTGAACAAGTCGACTGGCTAACTGCCGAAGAACGAACGGCCTGGCTGGGACTGAACACGGTAATGTCTTTGCTCCCTGCAGCTTTAGACTCGGACCTGCAAGGTCTCGAAGGAATTACCCTCTTCGACTACCACATGCTGGCTATGCTCTCCGAAGCGCCAGACCGTGCTCTGACCATGACGGATCTTGCTGCGCGCACCAGCGCGTCATTGTCGCGGCTGTCGCATGTGGTGAAGAAATTGGAGAAGCGCGGTTGGGTGATTCGTTCACAGTCCGCCGGAGACGCGCGTGTGAAAATCGCCTCATTAACCAAGGCGGGTTGGGATGCCGTAGTCAAAATGGCGCCGCATCATGTGAAAACCGTTCGTGCACTGCTTATAGAATCCCTAGATGACAAGGACATTAAGGATCTAGCGAGGATTTCTCGCAAGGTCGTTAGGGTTTTGGACGAGGATCATTGGGTACTTGATGAGCCGACCTCCGATTTGGCTCTCTGAGCAATCCCAGATATTCTTATAGCGCGTTAATCGCGTGTTTCGTTGTGCCGCCATAATGGTGGATCAGCGGGTACGCGTAGCCCGTAATACCGAATATCGTAACCACCTGAGTACGGGGAATTGCTCAACCGGTTACGAAGTTCACCGACTTACATACTTTAAGGCTCTTCGGTTGGTTCTCACCCAGCCTGGTTACCTTCCTAGTGTGCAGTATTAACGGTGTTTCACTGGTTGGCGGGGCTCATAACGCACTAAGTGGTGTCGTTATTTCGGTAAGGACACTGCGCGCGAGAACCGCCGAATTTTACTACTAACTAACTAAGGAGTGATCATGGCAGCTGTTTGCCAGGTAACCGGTACTACTCCGGCCTTCGGACATAGCATCTCCCACTCGCACCGTCGCAACAAGCGTCGATTCGATCCGAACATCCAGAAGAAGCGCTACTGGGTTCCATCCCTGCGCCGCAACGTGACCTTGACCCTTTCGGTTAAGGGCATCAAGCTCATTGACGTTCGCGGAATTGATGCTGTTGTGACCGATCTACTTGCGAAGGGTGTGAAGCTCTAATATGGCAAAGAAGGATAAGGACGTACGTCCTATCATCAAGCTGAAGTCGACCGCCGGTACCGGATTCACTTACGTGACCCGCAAGAATCGTCGTAACAACCCAGACCGTATGGTTCTGAAGAAGTACGACCCTGTTGTCCGTAAGCACGTTGAATTCCGAGAGGAGCGCTAAGACATGGCCAAGAAGTCCAAGATCGCAAAGAACGAACAGCGCAAGGTCATCGTCGAGCGTTACGCTGAAAAGCGCCTCGAACTGAAGAAGACCTTGGTTGACCCGAACGCAACCGACGAAGCCCGCGAGGCTGCACGTCTGGGTCTGCAGAAGCTTCCACGCGATGCTTCGCCGATCCGCGTTCGTAACCGCGACTCGATCGATGGTCGCCCACGTGGTACCTTCCAGAAGTTCGGTATCTCCCGTGTTCGCTTCCGCGACATGGCACACCGTGGTGAGCTTCCGGGCATCACCAAGTCTTCCTGGTAAGACTCAAAGTCAACAGACTTTAGCTTTCTAGTACGAACGCCGTCTCAACCCTTCGGGGAGTGAGGCGGCATTCGTCTTTTAAACTGTCCAGAACTATTTTCGCCGAGTCCACCAACGCCGCTTGGGCTCGCTTGCATTCTGCGCAGACGGCTGGACCGGGGCACTGCGGCGCTCCCTCCACGCTTGCAGTTCCTCATCAATGCTGCGCAGCTTGGTGATGACCGGGGGACCACCAAGCAGTTGGCGGCGTGCTTCGACAATACGCTGGTTGAAGTCGTTCAGGTGTGCGCGGACCATTGCGGCCGTGGGCAAAGCGTCCAGTGTCTGCTCAAGGCGCTGGTCTTCTACCCGCAAGGTCAAAGCCGGCGGACCTAATCCAGTGAGCTGTTCGCGGCGCATCATTGATTTCAGCCACCAGTCCGGATCATCGGTGGACGTCAGGTGATCGATGTTCTGACCGGACAGCGCCAGATTATCGAAGTCTCCCCGGGCGAAAGCTTCATCTAATACGGTATTGGCTACTTCCCAGGCTTCGTCCTGTGCGTGGAACTGCAACGGTGTGCGCGGAGGACCGCTCACGCTGGGGAGGCCGGTCTTCTGCGCGTATTCGTCCACTGGAACAGGTGCTTCGGGCTTGGAGTCTAACTTATACCTGGCAGCTTTCAGCGCTGCCTGATGGGACGAGTTCTCTGGTAGCTTCTGCACCCTTCCATACTGGCACCACCACAATCATTTCGGCAACGGGTGATGAACTGCCCTTCACGGGCAATGAGCACGTGTTGCGTGGGTCGAGCATAGTAGCGTTGAGCTATGAACACTGAAGCCCGTGTTGGAGCCCTTGACCTCTTAGGCTACGGATCCCCGTACCCTGATGTGTACCGCAACCGCGGCAGATGGGCCGGACTCGGCGAGGGAAAAACTGCGGTCGTCACTGGCGCCAACGCAGGTTTAGGGTTTTTTACCAGCCTTGCTCTGGCTGCCAGCGGTGCCCGCGTAGTGCTAGCGTGCCGTGACGAGACCAAAGCAGCGCGAGCGATCGAGGCTATTGAGCACAGAGTTCCGCATGCAGAACTCGAATATCTCCCCTTTGACTCGGCCTCGCTGGAATCTGCCAGTGCGCTGGGCCAAGTGCTACGCCACCGCCAGATAGATATCCTCATCGCTAACGCAGGGATTATCCGCTGTCCAGAAACGCGAACTCCCGGAAGCCTGGGTTATGAGCTGGCCATGGCCACAAACTTTCTCGGACACGCCCGGTTGGTCGGCGAACTCGCCGAAACTTTCCGCACGCGTCCGCTGAGATTTATCGGGTTGGGATCCATTTCGACGAACATGCTGAAAACCAATCCCGCAGACTTGGCGCTTACCGGAAGCTATCACCCCTACCGCGCTTACGTACAGTCCAAAGCGGCACTGCAGTCTTTCACCTTGGCCTTGGACCATCGGCTCAAACAGCTATCGTGGCCGTCGCGTTCCATTGCGATACACCCCGGATATTCAATTTCGGGGCTCACCGCACAGGTGCCGGGAGTCAACGAACCGGCCTACTTCAAGCGCTTTCAAGGCCAGCTTCAGGCGAGTTTCGCGCAGGGCAAACACGAAGGTGCTGTCAATATTGTGGAAGCGGCATTGAACCGCGGAATCGACTCGAGCCCCCGGGGAACCTGTATTGCTCCAAAATTTCTTTCAAAAGGCGAATCCGTCCTAGCCAGAGCAGCAAAGATAACCCGGCAGAAGCGACTTATGGACCCCGTATGGAAAATTTTTGTTGAAGCAAATCATGGAAGAGATCCCTTCCAAATTTGAGCCGGCGTGAACTTTCACACCTCGAAAGATCGCTGATTTTCAGCAAAAACCGCGGAACTGTGCGCTTATCGTCGGTAAATGCTGGTAAGTTCTCTCAAGTAAGCCCGTGCGAGCGTGCGGCATCCAAATCCCGAACGGGATGAGGATCACTAGTCCAGGAGGACCAC
>DNHA01000301.1 GCA_003486025.1 Micrococcaceae bacterium
CGCATGGCCAGGAGCCTGGCAAGGAAAAAATCTGCGTGACATCACCACCCATCTTGGCTATGACATCGATGTGCCGTTTGGGAAGCTGAGCAAGAAAACTCGTGATTGGCTGCTGTTCACCGAAGATCAACCGGTGGTTGAGGTGACACCGGAGCGGGACCGCGTAGCCAAGCCCTACAAAGGACGTTTTTGGAGCGCCGAACGCTACGTGCGCCATACCGTGGCCACGTCCAAGAGCGAAAACCTGCGGTCTAAGGCATTGGCTTTTATGATTTCACAGGATTGTGTTCAGTGCAGCGGTACGGGATTTCGCCGTGACTCATTAAAGGTACTTTTTGCGGGGCTGAACATTGCTGAATTCAACTCACGATCCTTGCAATCCCTAGCCCAGTTGTTGCGCCCCTTTGCGACAGCGTCCGAAGGCCAGGCGCAAGCAGATGTTGTCAGCACAATCAGCACCGACCTGTTGGCCAGAGTTCAGGTGCTTCTGGAACTTGGCCTGGGGTATCTGAGCCTTGACCGCAGCACCCCCACGCTATCGCCCGGAGAGATGCAAAGGCTTCGCATCGCCACGCAGCTACGCGCCGGTCTGTTCGGTGTAATCTACGTGCTTGACGAACCCTCTGCAGGATTGCACCCGGCAGACGTGAAACCGCTGATCGAGGTGCTTGACGCACTCAAGGCCGAAGGAAACTCCGTCTTCGTGGTGGAACACAATATGGATGTGGTGAGCCGTGCCGAATGGATTGTGGATGTGGGTCCCGGCGCAGGCAGCGGGGGAGGACAGGTGCTTTATAGTGGAGAAGTCTCCGGCCTCGCGCAGGTAGAAAGGTCGGTGACGCGTCAGTTCCTGACCTCTACGCCTGCCCCGACGCGGACACTGCGAACCGCCAGCGACTGGCTGGAACTGCAAGGAGTCAAGCTGCATAACCTGAGGAATGTGGATGCAAAGTTTCCCTTGGGAGTCTTCAGCTCGGTGACCGGAGTATCCGGGTCTGGAAAATCGAGTCTTGTTTCGGTGGCACTGGCCCAAGCCGCAGGACAGAACGCACTGGGGGAGGCTGAAGAACCGGAAGACTCGATGGTGCGCGCGGTAATCAGCCAGGTGCACGGAGCCGACCAGATCAACCGGGTGGTGCTGATGGATCAAAAACCTATCGGACGTACACCGCGCTCAAATGTAGCCACCTATACCGGACTTTTCGACGCGGTTCGAAAGACTTTTGCAGATCAACCCTTAGCCCGCAAGCGTGGCTACGGTGCGGGGCGCTTCTCCTTCAACGTGGCCGGCGGACGCTGTGAGAATTGTTTGGGTGAAGGGTTCCTGGAAATTGAGCTGCTTTTCTTGCCCGGAACCTACGGCCCGTGTCCGCAGTGCCACGGTACCCGTTACAACGAACAAACCCTGGACGTTGAATATCACGGAAAGAACATTGCAGAAATCCTTGAATTGAGCGTGGCTCAAGCAGAAGAATTCCTCGCCGAAATACCGGCTGCGGCCCGGGCCTTGGTGACCCTGCGTGAGGTTGGGTTGGGATATCTGAAACTTGGACAGCCAGCGACAGAGATGTCCGGTGGCGAGGCGCAGCGCATCAAACTCGCGACCGAGTTGCAACGCCAGCGACGTGGACACACCCTGTATCTGCTCGACGAGCCAACCACCGGATTGCACCCAGCCGATGTTCAACTACTGGTCGCTCAGCTGCACCAACTCGTAGATCAAGGAAATACGGTGATAGTGGTGGAACATCATATGGACGTGGTGGCAGCCAGCGACTGGGTGATCGATATGGGTCCGGCCGGCGGAGATGGCGGTGGCCAGGTAGTCGCTTCCGGGACCCCGCAGCAGGTCGCAAAAAATCCGGCCAGCCGAACCGCGGAATTTCTTGCGCGTCGACTGGCCGGAGAACAGAAATAATTAGTTGTTGCGAAGCTGTGCAAAGGGCGGGGTGTGGACTCCTGCTGCCACAGCTTCGGCGGGATCATCTCCGAGATGGATCATTCTATTCTCCTCATCAACATGGACCACGCTTGGCACGTAATTGCGGGCTTCAGCGTCTTCCATCTGCGCGTAACTGATGATGATCACCAAATCTCCGGGGTGCACCAGATGTGCGGCCGCGCCGTTGATGCCGATCACACCACTGCCCGGTTCACCGGCAATGGTATAGGTTTCCAACCGCGCGCCGTTGGTCACGTCCACAATGCTGACAAGCTCACCTGGCAAGATGTCCGAGGCTGCCAGCAGATCGGAATCGATCGTGATGGAGCCAACGTAGTGCAGGTCGGCCTGGGTGACAGTTGCGCGGTGGATTTTGGATTTAAACATGGTGCGTTGCATGGAACGAGTTCCCAATCGTCAAGAAGGTTAGCCGTGCCAGTTTACTACCTGGCACGGCTACCTGCCTGTGAACTATTTACCCTGCGCGCGATGCAACGCCGAAATTACACTCCCGTCGGCCAGCAATCCGTAGGCCGCTTCCAGCTCAGAAGAGAGGAAACGGTCCTCGCCTGGACCGGCGACTTTGCTGCGGATTACTTTGTGGACGGCACCGGTGATTGGTGCCGGAGCCAAGGGCTTTCGCAGGTCCAAGGCGCGGGAAGCGACGACTAGTTCAATAGCCAGGATGCGGCGCAGGTTATCCACCGCGGTGCGCAGCTTGCGTGCTGCATGCCATCCGAGTGACACATGGTCTTCCTGCATTGCCGAGGAGGGAATGGAATCAACGCTGGCAGGTACTGCCAGACGCTTATTTTCTGCCACTAGGCCGGCCTGTGTGTACTGCGCGATCATCATTCCGGAGTCCACTCCAGGATCATCGGCAAGGAATGCAGGAAGATCTCGTGAACGTGCTGGGTCAAGCATGCGGTCGGTGCGGCGTTCGGCAATGGAACCAAGGTCAGCCACGGCGATCGCCAAGAAATCCAAGACGTAGCCGACCGGCGCCCCGTGGAAGTTTCCGTTGGAAGAAACCTCCCCGGAGGGAAGCACCACGGGGTTGTCGATTGCGGCAGCCAGCTCGCGGGTCGCGACCATTCGCGCATGGGTGATGGTGTCCCGCACGGCACCGGTGACCTGCGGGGAACAACGTAATGAATAGGCGTCCTGGACTCGTCCATCCCCTTCGCGGTGCGAGGCCACGACCTGCGAACCCTGCAGTGCGCCAAACATGTTGGCCGCGCTGAGCGCTTGGCCTGGATGCGGGCGCAGCGGTTCATGAAGTTCACTGCGGAACACCTGATCGGTGCCGAATTGGGCTTCCACGCTCATGGCCGCACTGACATCTGCGATATCGGCTAGATCGTCAAGGTCAGCCAGCGCCATCAAGAGCATGCCCAGCATGCCGTCGGTTCCGTTGACCAGTGCAAGACCTTCCTTCTCTGCCAGTTCCAAGGGGGTGATTCCGGCCTCTGCAAGCAGCTCGGGAACAGGGCGGTTTACTCCCTGCTTATCGGTGGCTTCGCCTTCGCCCATAAGTACCAACGCGCAATGCGAAAGTGGTGCGAGGTCACCGGAGCAGCCAAGCGAACCATATTCACGCACGACGGGGGTGATCCCCGCGTTGAGCAACGCAACCATGGTTTCCAGCACTACCGGGCGCACCCCGGTGCGTCCACTGGCTAGCGTCTTTGCGCGCAGGAACATGAGGGCCCGGACTACTTCGCGCTCTACGGGGGCGCCCATGCCTGCAGCGTGCGAGCGGATCAGTGAGCGTTGCAGCTTGGCACGGTCTGCGGCCGCGATATGGCGGGTAGCTAATGCGCCAAAGCC
>DNHA01000080.1 GCA_003486025.1 Micrococcaceae bacterium
CTGGCGGACGAGGTGATCATCGCCGTCGCGGATTCCGGGCCGGGCATCGAACCCGAATTCCTGGAAAACCTGCTGCGTTTCGGAGTGAGCACCAAACAGGGCAATGCCCCGCGCGGACTCGGGCTCGCTCTGGTGCAGCAGGCGGTGGCGCGGCTTCATGGAACAATGACCATAGACAACGATGCCGGGGCGATATTCACCGTTACCCTGCCGGTAAACCTTGAGGAGGACAGCGCGTGAGCTTAGCGGAGCCGAGCAGTGAGTTCCTGGTGCTCGTGGTTGACGACGAACCGGAGACCGCCCGCGCGCACGCCACCTATGTGGACCGTGTTCCAGGTTTCCGTACCGGTGCTATCGCCGGCAACGGCTACGGTGCGCTGCAGCTGCTCAGTGAAGCCCACGAGGCGGGAGCCCCCTTCGACTTGGTCCTGCTGGATATGACCCTGCCTGACTTGCACGGGATTGACGTGGCCCGGCGGATGCGCGGGCGCGGTTATACCCTCGATATTATTGCGATTACCGCGGTGCGCGACCTGGCCGTGGTCCGGTCTGCGGTAGCCACAGGGATTACCCAGTACCTGATCAAGCCGTTTAGTTTCGCGGTCTTTGCCGAAAAACTGGAAAACCATCGGGCGTTTATTGCGACCATGCGCTCGGGCGGAACCTCCCCCTCGCAGGCGTCGCTGGATACCGCATTTTCGGCGTTGCGCACCACCAGCGCCTCGGTGTCCCTGCCCAAGGGCCTGATCAGCCAAACACTGGAACAGGTACAGAACCATTTGGCCTCCAGCCCGGCCCGCGCCTTTTCGGCCACCGAACTGGGTGAGGAATTGGGGCTTTCGCGGGTGACCGCTCGCCGGTACCTAGAACATTTGACGCTGATCAAGACCGCGGTGAAGCAACCTCGCCACGGCACGCGTGGCCGGCCCGAATTCGAGTACCAGCACAATTCGCACTGACTAGCTGCCATGCGCACGCACTCTTCGCTAAGCATATGCGGCATTGATCTGCTGCCTGGGCTCAATTGATATGACCAGCATCCTAGTGGCGCGCAAATAAGTATTTCAGTTACTTAGCTCTCGGGACTAAGTTAGCGAAGTAACATTCGCCTAAGCCCCTTCAGGATCATCCTTGTCACAAGATGTGCAATCCAGCGCGAGCGATGCAGCACGCATCGAACCCGCCGCTCCGACGACCGCTCCGCCGAGCCGCAAGCTGCTGTCCCTGCTTGCCGGCCCCTTAGTTGGTTTTCTCCTTTTCCTAGCACTGCCCGAGTCGCTGTCTTTCCAAGGGCAGGCGGTCGCCGGGTGTGCTGCATGGATGGCGATCTGGTGGATCACCGAGGCTGCACCCATCCCGGTGACCTCGCTGCTTCCGCTGGTGCTCTTCCCGCTGTTCGGGATGGACACCATGACCAACGTGGCCGCGCCGTACGCCAACCCGGTTGTCTTCCTCGTCATGGGCGGCGTGATCCTGGGGCTGGCCACGGAGCGCAGCAATCTTCACCGGCGCATCGCGCTGCAAACGATCCGTGTTGTAGGCACCCGCCCGGATCAGATCGTCTTCGGGTTGATGCTTGCCTCCGCATTTATCTCGGCCTGGGTTTCGAACACCGCCACTGCAGTGATCATGGTGCCCATCGGTGTCTCGATCCTGCAACTGGTGCGCAATATCGATCCAAAAGCCGTCGACGCAAAATTCTCCGCCTCGATGATGCTGGGCATCGCCTACGGCGTGACCATCGGTTCGATGGCAACACTAATCGGCCAACCGCCGATGGCTCTGATGGCCGCATACCTTGATGCAGAGCTGAACTACGAGATGCAGTTCGGCAAGTGGATGATGGTGGGCGTTCCGATGGCGGCCTTCATGCTGGCCGTTGCGTGGCTGGTATTGACGAAGCTGGTATTCCGCACCGGACTGAAGCAGATCCCGGGCGGCAAGGATCTGATCCACGCAGAACTGGCAAAACTGGGCACCATGTCCACCTCCGAGCGTCGAGTTGCTGCGATTTTCCTGGTCGCGATTTTCTGCTGGGTTGCCTTGCCGTTTATCGCCAAGATTCCCGCCATTGCGCAGTCGATGCCATTCCTCGGCGAAATCTCGGACACTCAGGTGGCTATGGGCGCGGCAATAGCCTGCTTCCTGGTTCCTGCAGGCAAGACCGCCGGCCCGCTGCTGAAATGGGAATCGGCACGTGATATCCCCTGGGGCCTGTTGCTGCTCTTCGGTGGCGGCTTGTCGCTATCGGCCATGTTCACTTCCACTGGACTGTCGAAGTGGATCGGCGATCAAGTGAGCACGCTCGGAGACCTGCCACCGATCCTCGTCCTGCTCGTGGCCGCGCTGGTTGGCTTGGGCTTGACCGAACTGACCAGCAATACCGCCACCGCTGCCGCCTTCTTCCCGATCATGGGTGCGGTAGCCGTCGGGGTCGGGGTGGATCCGCTGCTGATGATCATCGTGATGACCTTGGCGGTGTGTTCCGCGTACATGCTGCCGGTAGCTACCCCGTCCAATGCCGTGGCTTTTGGATCCGGCGAGGTGTCCATCAAGCAGATGGTACGAGCCGGCATCTGGCTGAACCTGATCTCGATGGTGCTGATCGTTGGCGCCATCTACACGCTGCTTCCGTGGATTTTCGGCGTGAGCCTTTAACCCCGTATTGCAAGCCAAGGCCTGTCCCCCCACGATTTCTGTGGTTTGGACAGGCCTTGAGTGCTTTAATGCTGCTGGTTATCCTTGCGGGCGCAGGTAGTTCGCGAGGTCATCGAGCACCGCTGGATCTTCGATGGTCGAAGGCACCGTGTATTCCTTGCCGTCGGCGATCTGCCGCATGGTTTTGCGCAGAATCTTTCCCGAGCGCGTCTTCGGCAGCCCGGCTACCACGGTCACCTCGCGGAAGTCCGCCACCGGTCCGATATGCTGGCGCACCAGCGCAATGATCTCTTTTTTCAGCGTTTCCTCCGCGGTGTCCACACCCGATTTGAGCACCACGTATCCGCTGGCGCGCTGGCCTTTGAGTGCGTCGTTGATGCCGATCACCGCGCATTCGGCGACCGCCGGATGGCTGGCGAGCACCTGTTCCATGGCGCCGGTGGACAACCGGTGTCCGGACACGTTGATCACGTCATCGGTGCGCCCCATGACAAACAGGTAGCCGTCCTCATCCAGGAAGCCCGAATCTCCGGTGAGGTAGAAGCCTTCGATCTGCGTCAGGTAGGTGTCGATGAAGCGCTGGTCATTGCCCCACAGCGTGGTCAGTGCGCCCGGTGGCAACGGGAGTTTGATGACGATATTTCCCTCTTCTCCGGCAGGTACCTGAGCTCCCAGGGCATCGCGGATTTCCACGTTGAAACCTGGTACCGGAGTGGTGGGGCTGCCGGCCTTCGCGGTCAGCTCTTCCAGTCCCAGCGGATTGGAGGCGATAGGCCAGCCGGTTTCGGTCTGCCACCAGTTGTCCACCACCGGGATGCCCAACAGATCCACCGCAAAGTGGTAGGTGTCCGGATCCAGCCGCTCGCCGGCGACGAATAGTGCGCGCAGCGAGGACAGGTCATGAGCGGCGATCAGCGCTCCGGACGGGTCGGCCTTGCGCACCGCACGCAAAGCAGTGGGTGCGGTGAACATCGTGGTGACCTTGTGGTCCTGGATAATGCGCCCAAATACCCCGGCGTCCGGAGTGCCGATGGGCTTGCCTTCGTAGAGCACGGAGGTCGCGCCGGCAATCAACGGCGCATACACGATATAGGAGTGCCCCACGACCCAGCCCACATCGGAGGCGGTGAACATGACATCTCCCGGATGCACGTCGTAGATCGCGTTCATCGAGTACTGCAGCGCCGTGGTGTAGCCACCGGTATCGCGCACGACTCCCTTGGGGGAACCGGTAGTCCCGGAGGTGTAGAGCACGTAGAGCGGGTGGGCAGAGGCAACGGATACCGGACCGGCAGGCTGCGCGACCTTGGCCAGCTCATCCCAATCGTGCCACGTGACCTCGGAGGCGTCTTGGTATTCGCTGGGGCTGTGTTCAAATCCGTCGCGGTGGCTCACAATGACATCGCGCACCGAGTCTTCGGCGAGCGCCAAGGCCTCGGCCACCGCCGGCAGGTATTCAATATGACGGGCAGGTTCGATACCGCCGGAGGCGGTGACGATGGCTACCGGCGCGCAGTCGGTAATGCGCGAGGCAAGTTCCTTGGGTGCGAAGCCGCCAAAGACCACCGAGTGCACGGCGCCAAGGCGCGCACAGGCGAGCATCGAAATGACGGCCTGCGGAATCATCGGCAGGTAGATCAGTACGCGGTCCCCGGTTTGCACGCCGCGGTCGCGCAAAACGCCGGCGAAAATTTCCACTTCGCGCAGAAGTTCGCTGTAGCTGTACTCGGTTTTGCTGCCGAGCATTGCCGAATCGTAGATGAGCGCTGCCTGATCCCCGCGTCCGGCGGCTACGTGCCGGTCCAACGCGTTGACCGACAGGTTCAGCTGGCCGTCCGGGAACCATTTGTACAGCGGCGCCTTGGAATCGTCGATCGCTTGGGTGGGTTCGCTGTCCCACAGCACATCTTGCGCGGCGGTGAGCCAGAACGCGGACGGATCGGTAGCGGCCTGGTTAAAGGCCTGGCGGTATTCCTGTGCCATGTTTCCCTCCTGGGGCCGGGCGTCAAGGCTCGGCGGCTGTACGGTTGCTACGCCCTAACCCTATGAGCGCAGTCACAAGTTTGCAAGGCTTTTGTATACATTTTCACGAAGTTTACGAAAAGATTTAGGGTTTACTGTCCCTTTTGGCTGGTTCGTGTATACAATCGGACTATGAAAGCAAGCGACAAGGTCTACGAGAGCCTGCGCCGCGACATCGTCGAATGGCGGTTGGCACCGGGCACGGTGCTCGCCGAGGTGGAACAGTCCGCCAGGCTAGGAGTGTCCCGCACCCCGGTGCGTGAAGCTCTGGCCCGCCTGGTCGCCGATGGATTAGCGGTGCAGCAGCGCGGCCGCGGTGCGATTGTCTCCGAAATTTCGGACACGCACGTCGAAGACCTCTTCGTTCTTCGCCGGGCGCTGGAATGCGAAAGCGCACGCCTCGCGGCACGCTCTGCCCAGCGCGCTGACTTTGCCTTGCTGGCCCAGCGATTCGAAACTGCCGCGCAGCAATTGCGCGCCGAAGCCGCCACCGAAGGCTACTACCAGCTGGTCAGCGAACTCGACGAGATGGTCGACGAGGCAGCGAACAACACATATCTGTCCAATGCGCTGCGCACGCTGCGCGTCCACCTGCAAAGGGTCCGCCGGCTGGCCAAAGACAATCCGCAACGATTATTGGAATCCGCCGGAGAACATGCGGCGATTGCCCGGGCAATCGCCAGCGGGAAACCGGAGGTAGCCGCCGCGGCCACCACGGTCCACCTGCACCAATCGTTTGAACACATCATGACCCACGCGGTCGCCACTGAAAGGACACCATGATCAATCATCCAGTTCGCGTTTACCGCTCCGAAGAAAACCTCGCCCGCGAGGATCAGCTAGCACACAAGATCGCCACCGTTGCAGCCGATCCGGTAGAAGTGACCGCTGAGGTCACCGACATGATCATCAACCGCATCATCGACAACGCTTCGGTGGCCATCGCCTCGCTGAACCGCGGTCCGATCATTGCCGCCCGCTCCCAAGCACTGGCCCACGCGCCGTCCACCGGCGGCAAGGGCGCCAACGTCTTCGGCATCACCGACAAGGTCTCCCCCGAGTGGGCAGCTTGGGCTAACGGCGTTGCCGTGCGCGAGCTCGATTACCATGACACCTTCTTGGCCGCCGAGTACTCCCACCCAGGCGATAACATCCCGCCCATCCTGGCTGTCGCGCAGCACACCGGCGCCAGCGGCAAGGATCTGATCCGCGGCATCGCCACCGGCTACGAAATCCAGGTTGACCTGGTCAAGGCCATCTGCCTGCACAAGCACAAGATCGACCACGTAGCGCACCTGGGCCCATCGGCCTCCGCCGGCATCGGCACCCTGCTGGGTCTGGATGTCGAGACCATCTTCCAGGCTGTCGGCCAGGGGCTGCACACCACCACCGCCACCCGCCAGTCGCGCAAGGGCGAGATCTCCACCTGGAAGGCGCACGCCCCGGCTTTCGCCGGCAAGATGGCAGTGGAGGCAGCTGACCGTGCGATGCGCGGCCAGACCTCGCCGGTGCCAATCTACGAAGGCGAAGACGGCGTGATCGCTTGGATGCTCGATGGCAAGGATGCCGCCTACGAGGTGCCTTTGCCGGAAGCTGGCGAAGCCAAGCGCGCGATCATGGACACCTACACCAAGGAACACTCGGCTGAATACCAGGCGCAGGCTTGGATCGACCTGGCCCGCAAGCTGCACGGTGAGCACCCAGAAGCCACCGACCCTAAGAATGTGGCCTCGGTGCTGATCAAGACCAGCCACCACACCCACTACGTCATCGGCTCCGGCGCAAACGATCCGCAGAAGTACGATCCAACCGCTTCACGCGAGACCCTGGATCACTCGATTCCATACATCTTCACCGTCGCACTGCAGGATGGCGCATGGCACCACGTGGATTCCTACTCCCCGGAGCGCGCCGGCCGCGAAGACACCGTGGCGCTGTGGCACAAGGTCACCACCGAAGAAGATGCCGAGTGGACCCGCCGCTACCACTCGCTGGACATCAACGAGAAGGCCTTCGGTGGCAGCGTCGAAATCACCTTGAACGACGGCACCGTGATCACCGACCAGATCGCCGTGGCCGACGCGCACCCACTGGGCGCTCGTCCCTTCGCCCGCGAGCAGTACATCAACAAGTTCCGCAGCCTGGCCGCCGGCCTAGTCGACGACGCGGAAATCGACCGCTTCATCGCTGCCGCCGAAAACCTGGAAAACCTCGGTGCCGGCGAGCTGGAGCAGCTGAACATCGTTGCCGCAGCCGGAGTAATCGACGCCGCAGCAGCTCCGAAGGGCCTGTTCTAAGATGTTGTACTCAACTAAAACCGCAGCCGCCAAGCGTGCCGCGCTACGCGAAATGCTCACCCCGGGCGCTGCCCGCCAGTTCCCCGGAGCATTCAATCCACTCTCGGCCAAGCTGATCAGTGAGAAGGATTTCGACGGCATCTACATTTCCGGTGCGGTGCTCGCCAACGACCTGGGCCTGCCAGACATTGGGCTGACCTCGATCACCGAGGTGGCCACGCGTGCCGGACAGATCGCCCGGATGAGCGATTTGCCTTCGATCGTGGATGCAGACACCGGATTCGGCGAACCGATGAACGTGGCCCGCTCGATCCAGGAGCTGGAATACGCTGGCTTGGCCGGCTGCCATATCGAAGACCAGTTCAACCCGAAGCGCTGCGGGCACTTGGATGGCAAGAACGTGGTGGACACCGACACCATGCTCAAGCGCATCGCCGCCGCGGCCGACGCACGCATCGATGAGAACTTCTTGATCATGGCGCGCACCGATATCCGTGCGGTGGAGGGTCTGGACGCTGCGATCGACCGCGCCAAGGCCATGGTTGATGCCGGAGCGGACTCCATCTTCCCCGAGGCCATGAAGAATGTGTCGGAATTTGAAGCCATCTGCAATGCGGTGGATGTACCGGTGCTGGCGA
>DNHA01000169.1 GCA_003486025.1 Micrococcaceae bacterium
CGCCAGCAAACATGCGTCCGAGCGCACTTCCTCAGGTTTCCACATGGGCAACCTGTCCACCTGCACCATCTAAGATGGCAAAATCATTTTTGGAAATACTCTTAGTCTGCTGGAAGACGAGAACGTCCTGATTGAAGATCGACATGCAAGCGATTATGCCATCCAGGACGCCAACTATCCGAGCAATGATTTTGCCTGTCTGGCCCCGCTAGCCGTCTTGGATTCCGAAAATCAAGGGAGCCCAGACTCGAAGTACCGTTCTGGGATCCCTTGGATTTTTCGTGCCGTTTATTCCCCGAAGAACTCGCGCGATACCTTGGAGAGGTACCAAGGATCATCCACGCCGCACATCTCGCGAGCCGAGTGCATCGATAACAATGCGACGCCCACGTCCAGCGTGCGGATACCCAACCGAGTAGCGGTCAGCGGGCCGATAGTGGAACCGCAGGGAACCTGGTTGTTCGATACAAACTCTTGGTAAGGAACGCCGGCATTCTGGCACCAATTAGCAAACGCGGCAGCACCGACCGCATCGGTTGCGTATCGTTGGTTGGCATTGATCTTCAGCAGTGGTCCGCCGTTGAGCTGTGGTCGATTAGCTGGATCATGGCGTTCCGGGTAATTCGGGTGTACCGCGTGCCCAGCATCAGCCGAGAGGCATACGGAAGCGGCCATCGCGCGGGCGTTATCCTCCGTACCGGCACCGAAGGATGCCTGGATCCGGCCTAGAACCTCTTCCAAGAATGGTCCACTGGCTCCGGAACGTGACGCCGAACCGATTTCTTCGTGGTCAAAAGCCGCGAGCATCGCGATGCGCTGACCCGATGGGGTGCGCGAATGATTAGTCAGGGCAATCAGCCCTGCGTGCACGCTAGTGAGGTTATCCAGCCGCGAGCTGGCAAAGAAGTCCTTGCCATGGCCGAAGACCTCACCACGTTGGGCCGGGGCAGTCAGCACGTCGTAGCCTGCAACTTGCGCCGGATCAACACCGGCGCAGGCCGCCAGAATGCCCAGAATGTCGGCATCAGCCAGCTCGCCGGCTCCGAAGATTGGGTTAGTGTGGGTCTGCTTATCCAAGGTCAGGCCGTCGTTAACCTGGCGGTCAAGGTGAATTGCCAGTTGTGGAATGCGAAGCAGCGGTTCGGTCTGAGCCAGGTGAACCGATCCGTCACGCAGGACCAGACGGCCTGCAAGCACCAGTTCTCGGTCTAGCCAGGAGTTCAGTAGCGGGCCGCCATATACCTCAACTCCTGCCTGCCACCAGCCGTTGGATCCGGTCGTCGGCTTCGGCTTGAGTTTAAAGCCAGGTGAGTCGGTATGGGCTCCAAGAATGTGAAACCCGCTGATCGCGGTCGCGGCTTCGGGCTGTACCCAAGCGATGATCGCACCATCTCGCACTACATAGTAGGAGCCCGAGCTCAAATTCCAGGCTGCGCTCTCATCCAAGGCGGTGAATCCCTCGGCATCCAAGCGCTTGGCGGCGCTGGCCACCGCGTGGAAGCTGGAGGGAGAGGTCGCTACGTACTCGGCCAGGTCTGCAATGTGTGCCATTGCTGCGGCTTGTGCCATAACTGGATGCTCACTTCTTTCATCAGGTTGCTGTGCCGGCCTGAACTGCCGAGCTTTTCCCAGCTTAGTATTTTTCAGCCTTTAGGGGGTGCAATGATCTCCGCTTTCAATTTAAATGTCTCATCAACGAAGCCGCTGAGTGTCGAACTTGACGTAGTAGGACATTTGCAAGCATGCTGACAGAAAGTAGCCAACTAGGAAACGAGTGAAATCATGACATCGACTCCTCACACACCAGATGACCTCCCGGTTGGACACGAAGCAACGTCAGATCCAGACGGTGTTGCCAGCGTCAAGCCAGTTACCGCACCGCTTGAGAAGCCAGCTAAGTCCCAGACTCCACCGCCCGAAGAATCCAAGTTACCGGCAACCAAACTAGGCCGAATCTGGACTGCGTCCGTTCTGGGCCTGATCGTTCTGGTGTTGCTCATCATTTTCATTGCTCAGAATCAGGATCAGGTGACGCTGCGCTACTTCACCTATGAAGGCCAGGTGAATCTTGGTCTGGCGCTGTTCATCGCAGCGGTTGCCGGCGGCCTGCTGATCGCGGCTGTCGGTGCCGCCCGCGTGATTCAGCTACGCGCCACAGCACGGAAGGGCCGCAAGGCACGGAACCGCCGTTAAAGCATGCACGCTGCTGACCGGACCCGATGCGGGCCGGCCAGCAGCGTAACTTGTCTGAAGACTAGAAGTCCAGGCCTTGCGATGGGATAACCAGACCGGTCTCGTAGGCATAAACCACTGCCTGTACTCGATCACGTAAATGCAGCTTTGTCAGAATCCGGCGAACATGTGTTTTAACAGTTGCCTCGGAGAGGAAAAACCGGTGCGCAATTTCGGCGTTTGAAAGCCCCTCCGATAAAGCCCTCAAGACTTCCTGTTCACGCGGAGTCAGGTCATCAAGCAGTGGATCGCGTTCCGCTGGCTCGGCAGTCTTCGCGGGATGTCCCTTGGCACCGTGACGCACATAGGTTTCCAGCAGCCGGGCTGTCACCCGCGGGGCTACCACCGCGTCACCCGAAGCTACCAGGCGCACCGCGGAAACTAGTTCTTCGGGCGCAACGTCTTTGAGCAAGAAGGCGCTGGCACCTGCCTGCAAACCAGAAAAGGCGTACTCATCCAGGTCAAAGGTCGTCAGAATGATGATCTTTGTATCCGGGTACTGTTTGGCGATCCGCTCGGTCGCCTCCAGCCCATCCATTTTCGGCATGCGCACATCCATCAACACGACATCCGGAACCAAGGCCGCGGTCTGCGTGAGTGCTTCCAACCCATCTGCGGCCTCGCCCACGATATGCATATCGTTTTCGCCCTCAAGAATCAGCCGGAAGCCCATGCGTAGCAGTGGCTGGTCGTCAACCAGCAGCACCTTGATAATTTCTTCCATGAGCTACTCCTTGGTGGCTAAATGTTCGTTGGAATTCTCTGGCATGCGGAGGGTAGCTTTCACAATCCAGCCTCCGTGGGCCACCGGGCCGGCGTTCACCGTTCCGTCAAAGAGGGCAACCCGTTCTCGCATGCCGCGCAATCCTTGCCCGGTTCCGACGCTCGGTACCCGGGTTGCGTCACCGTCATCGATAATTTCGATCCGCACCTGGCTGGAACAACGTTCCATGCGCACCTGCACATCGCTGACATTGTGGGCGTAGCGCAATGAATTAGTCAATGATTCCTGGATGATGCGGAAGACCGTCAACTGAAAAGTCGTATCTTCTGGAAGCGGCTCACCGATATACGTATAGGTCAGCGGCAAACCTGCCACACGGAATCCCTCGAGCATCTGATCCAAGCTACCGCCGGTAGGTTTCAATTCAAGTTCTTCGGTTTCGCTTTGCCGCAGTACCCCGAGCATACGTCGCATATCGGACAGGGCCGCACGCCCGGTACCCGATAGTTCCTTGAGCACCTGTTCGGAACGCTCTTGGTCGCGTCGTCCCACCACGCGGGCACCCTCAGACAGCGCGATCATCACCGACAGGGAGTGAGCCACCACGTCATGCATTTCGCGGGCAATGCGGTTTCGTTCTTGGACCTGGGCCAACCGTGAAACTTGGGAAGCCCAGTGGTTCAATTCGGCCTCATGGATGCGGCCATTACGAATATTTGTACCGATGGCGGCAGCTGCCGCATAGATACCGATCAGGAATCCACCGGTAATACCGATGAGGATCCCGGAGGCCGCCGCATCATCGATATTGTCCGCGTCCGAGTCCACCGCCAGATCGGTCAGGTCCGGGTAGCCCATCAGCACCATCATCAACAGCTGGAAACAACCCGCAAGCAAGGCGATGGGAACCGCACGGCGGCCAGGATAACTGGTGCCCACCGAATACAGCGCGATGGCCATTCCCACGCCGCCCATTCCGCCGCTTTGGCCGGCAAGCAAGATGCCAGCAAACTCAAGGACGAAGATGACGCATAACACCGTCAGCGGAGCCTTGCGCCGCCACAACAGCACCAGGCCAATGCTTACGGTCAATAACAAGTACAAGGCCGGTGGCACATTGGGCAGGTAAGCCATCATGACCGTGTTGGGCAACGCCAGGAAAAAGTAGATGACTACGGTTCCCACAACAACCACACGCGGATGGGTACGCAGGTATCTGCGTACCCGACCCATCCGCTTGGCCGCCAGCTCGTCGAAGGAGACTACCGGCTCCTGCAGCGATGTTTGGCTCATATCATCCAGTCTAGTTTGATCCGGTGCTTCAATTCTCAGATGTCGCGGGCCTTGAGCAGCCAGGCCCCTAAGATCAACGGGATCAGTGTCCAACCGGCTACGCCGACGAGCTGTTGCCACAGTTCAAGTTCGCTTGGATAGGACAGCGGCAAGGCCAGTGACATGCCCAGCTGGTCCGGCAGGAACCGGACGATATTCTGTACCCAGTCTGCCAGCATCGTCAGCAGGCCGGTGACCAGTGGAAGCACGAAGAACAAGGCCACCAAGGAGGTGATGCCACCTGCCGAGTTACGCAGAATTGCTCCAAGAGCCAACCCGATCAGTGCGGCCATGACTACCGCGAGCGCACCGTACCAGAGCACGTTCTGGAAGTGGCTTCCGAAGAATTCCAACGTCATGTTGTAGTTCTTCGCCAGCGGCACGCAGACCAGATAGGTCAGGACACTGCTGATCAGCTGGACGAGCGCACTGAGGACGGTGATCAGTACTGCCTTGGCTCCCAGCACCCGCAGTCGTTGCGGGCTTGCCAGGAAGGTACTGACGGCGGAGCCGGTGGTGAATTCTCCGCTCATCAGCAGCACCCCGAGAACACCGAGGATTAGCTGCGAGAAGGCCAGACCCGAGCCCAGCAGTTCCGCGGTAAATTCGGGGCTTGCCATGTCCGGAACCCCGGGCATCGGCGGGGCTTCGCTGGCGAAGGAGCCAACGCCCCAGACACCCAGCACGGCAATACCCATATTGAGTACCACCGCCACCAGGATCAGGACGCGGGTGGAATTCAGCGAGAAGAATCGGATCGATTCCGATCGCAGCACGCCACCGAAGGTGACTTTGCCAGTGGTTGGGGTTGCGAGGTGAGTACTCATCAGTGGGTGCCTCCGGCGACTGCGTCGTGCTGAACTTGGGACCTGTATTCGACCTCGTCGCGGGTCAATTCCATATAAGCGTCTTCGAGCGTGCGCTGCAGCGGCCGGAGCTCACTGAGCACGATTCCGCTTTCCAAAGCCCGGCGTCCAATCGATTCCGAGTCCGGACCGGCCACCCGCAAGGTGGTGGAATCCAGCCGGGTCAGTTGCACACCCTCGGCTGCGAGAACCGTCATCAGCGGATCCAGATTCGACGAGCGCACAATGGTCTGACGCAATCCATCATCGATAAATTCACTGATCGGCGCATCGGCAAGGATCCGCCCGCGGCCAATGACAATCAGGTGATCGGCGGTCTGCGCCATCTCGCTCATCAGGTGTGAAGAGATGAAAACCGTCTTGCCCTCGGCTGCCTGCTGGCGAGCCAGGTTGCGTACCCAGGCGACACCTTCAGGATCCAGTCCGTTGACCGGTTCA
>DNHA01000030.1:0-3108 GCA_003486025.1 Micrococcaceae bacterium
GGCGCAATGATCACCACGCGCGCCGAAATCACCACAGTGTCGGGCGAAAAGGTCGCCACCACCACTTCATCGCTACTGGTACGGGCAGGGGACTAAGCCATGATCAAATTCTCTAGTCTGGAAAAAGGTCAGGTCATCGGTTCAAAGACCGTCACGGTGAACCGTGGTGATCTCGTGCGGTACGCAGGTGCCTCGGGAGACTTTAACCCGATCCACTACAGCGAACGCTTTGCAACCGAAGTGGAACTTCCTTCGGTGATCGCCCACGGCATGTTTACCATGGGCGCCGTCATTGATCTTGTCGGCGCGTGGGTAGGAAACCCGGGCGCCATTGTGGATTACCAGACGCGCTTCACTAAACCGGTAGTGGTGGAAGATCCCGCAGGGAGCAACCCGAGCGATGCCGAAGGAACCGCCATTGAGGTTGAGGGCAAGATCGGTGCGCTGGACGATGACGCGCAAACGGCACGGGTGGACCTGACGGTCACCGCCAACGGCACTAAGGTACTGATGAAGTGCCAGGCGGTAGTCCAGCTCTGAACAAGCAACTAGGCGGCGAGGGCACCGTAATCGCCTGGCGCAACGGGCTGCTTGCCGCCTATCTGGCCAGCGGCCTGTTGATCTCTGCCCTGGTCTCCCGGCTCCCGGCGTTGCGTGATGCCCTGCAGCTAGACCATGCGAATGTCGGCCTGCTGCTGTTGTGCCTGAGTGCTGGTTCGTTTTTGTCTGTGGCATTGTCCGGACAAGCGGTGCTGCGGCTCGGAGCCACCAGCGTCATGCGCATCGCTTCGAGCGTGGCAGGTTGTTCCCTGCTGCTGATCGGGATCAGCGCCTCGGTGTTTGAGTCCACCTGGCTGACCGGGATTTTCCTGTTCACCCAAGGATTGGGTACCGCGTCCTGGAATGTGGCCTCCAATGTCCAAGGCGCAGCCATGGAACGGGCGCTGGGCCGAAGCATTATGCCGGCGCTGCATGGATTTTTCTCCATTGGCACTGTGGTGGGGGCCGGCGTTGGCGCGTTGGCAGCGGCGGTCAATCTGCCGCTCTTCGTGCACTATGCGGTGATGGGCGTGGTCATCGTGGTGACGGTGCTGCTCGGCGCGCGGAGCTTCGGCGAAGATTTCAGCCGTACCCCGCGCAACCATTCGGGCCCATCCCTGGGCCAAGCGTGGAAAGAACCGCAAACCGTCCTGCTAGGCGTGCTGGTCCTCGGCATGGCATTGGCCGAGGGAGCAGCAGGGGACTGGGTAGCCCTGGCATTGGCCGACGGCTACCAAACCAGCGAGGCCACCGGGGCGATTGGCTATGGCGTATTTGTCAGCACCATGACCCTCACAAGGCTGCTGTCAGGCGATCTAATCCTGCGCCTGGGGCGCGTGATCATGATTCGCGCCAGTGCCATTGCAGCCCTGATCGGTGTATTGCTTTTTGCTTTTGCCGGAAATCTGCCCCTGGCATTCATCGGTTTGGCCATTTGGGGAATGGGCGTTGCGCTGACTTTCCCGCTGGCCATGAGCGCCGCCTCGCAAGACCCGCTGCGGGCAGCCACCCGGGTTTCGGTGGTCTCCACCATTGGCTATGGCGCGTTTCTAGGCGGACCGCCGCTGCTGGGCCTCTTAGCCGGGGCAATCGGACTGTTGCCGGCCTTAGGTTCCATCTCGATTCTCGTGGTCCTGGCCTTCTTCCTTTCGTCCAATGTGGCCGATCACCGAAGCGAAAAATAGCACCGCGAAACTATGCGAAAGTAGGAGCATGCTGAAGAATTTGACGACCTCCCAGGTCGGCGGGCCCGCCGACCAGTTGGTAGTGGCAGGTACCGAAGAAGAGCTGGTTGCTGCGCTGGCTGCAGCCGACGCAGCCGGGACACCGGTATTGCTCATCGGGGGAGGCTCAAACCTGGTGATCAATGATCGCGGCTTCCGGGGAACCGCTATTCAGATCGCCACCCGCGGGTTGCAGCTTGAGGCTTTGGACGCCGATACGGTGCTGTTGCGTGCCGCTGCCGGTGAAAACTGGGACGCCTGCGTGGAATACAGCCTCGTAGAGGGCCTGAGCGGCTTGGAGGCGCTGTCCGGCATCCCCGGTTGTGCCGGGGCCACTCCGGTGCAGAACGTCGGTGCCTACGGCGCTGACGTGTCCCAGAGCCTTCAATGGGCGCGTGTTTATGACCGGCACCTGGGAACCGGGCTGACGCTGCATCGTGAAGAGCTCGAATTTTCTTACCGGGATTCACTGATCAAGCGCACCAGCGTTGCCGGTTCGCCACGTTTTGTGGTGCTTGAAGTGGCCTTTGCACTGACTCGCTCAGAAAATTCGGCGCCGATACGCTATGCCGAATTGGCCCGCCGTTTGGGCGTTGCGCCCGGCGAATCAGCCTCGGCACAGCTGGTGCGCCAGCAGGTGCTTGAACTACGCCGCTCCAAGGGCATGGTCTATGAACCGAAGGACGTGGATTCGCACTCCACCGGGTCCTTCTTCACCAACCCGATCGTTGCAGCATCGGTGCTTGAACAATTGCCGGCAGGCGCCCCGAATTATCCGGTGGACCAGCCCGGGCAGGTGAAGCTCTCCGCGGCATGGCTGATCGATCAGGCGGGATTCTCCAAGGGCTTCGGACTCGAAGGCACCGAGGGGTTCAGTTTGGCTGATGGCCGCGCCAGCTTGTCGACCAAGCACACCCTGGCTGTGACTAACCGGGGCAGTGCTAGCGCTGAAGACCTGCTGGCTGTTGCGCGTGCCGTGCGTGCCGGGGTGCAGCAACGCTTTGGCATTGAACTGGTCAACGAACCGTTGCTCATTGATTTAGCGCTGTAGCGCACAAAAAGCCCCTTCGAATCAATTTCGAAGGGGCTTAATGGATTGTCTTTACAGGCGGCCCTGCGCAATGGCCAGCATGCGGCGCAACGGCTCTGCCGCGCCCCAGAGCAGCTGGTCGCCGACGGTGAACGCGGAGATGTACTTAGGTCCCATTTCCAGCTTGCGGATACGGCCTACCGGAATATCCAAGGTGCCCGAGGCCGCGACCGGGGTCAGCCGCTCCATGGTGGCTTCCTTTTCATTCGGCACAACCTTGGCCCACTCGTTATCCTCGTCGAGCAGCGATTCGAT
>DNHA01000030.1:3129-11371 GCA_003486025.1 Micrococcaceae bacterium
CTGAGACCGAGAGGTCATCCTTCAGCTTGAGGGTCAACGCCTGGGAGTGCGAACGCATTGCGCCGATTCGCACGCACAAGCCATCAACGATGATGTGATGATCCCCGGAGGTCTGCAAGATCTTGTTCGTCTCGGCTCCGGCCTTCCACTCTTCGCGGGACTGGCCGTTGCCGAGGTCCGCATCGATCCAAGGGATCAGCGAGCCCCCTAGCGGCACACCAAACTGGCTGGCGTCCAATCCACCGCGCTGGGCTTCGAGCACCTTGCGGTCAATGTCCAAGATGGCGGAGGCTGGATCAGCTAGTTCGGCGGAGACCGCCGAATTGATGTCCCCGAACTGGGTCAGCAGTTCGCGCATATGGCGTGCGCCGCCACCGGAAGCTGCCTGGTAGGTCATGGAAGTGCTCCACTCGACCAGATTGTTCTTGAACAGCCCGCCCAAACCCATCAGCATGCAGGAGACGGTGCAGTTACCGCCGACAAAGTCCTTAACGCCTGCGACCAGCGACTGGTCGATGACATTCCGGTTCACCGGGTCCAGCACGATGACCGAGTCTTCGTTCATGCGCAAGGTTGATGCGGCATCGATCCACAGGCCATCCCAGCCGGACTTGCGCAGCTCGCTGTGCACCTTGGCGGTGTAGTCTCCGCCTTGTGCGGTGACGATAATCGGCAGCTTGGCCAGAGTTTTAATATCGTAGGCGTCCTGCAGCGGCTCGGCGCCCTGAGCAAAGCCAGGGGCTGCGCCGCCGGCATTCGACGTCGAGAAAAAGACCGGGTTCAGTTGCGCAAAATCGCCCTCGTCGAGCATGCGCTGCATCAGCACGGAACCAACCATGCCACGGTAACCAACAAATCCAACAGATGAAGTCATATCTCCATGGTAGGACGCTTCACGGCAACCGTCCCGGTTCGTTACAGCAGTTAAAGCAGAATCACACCCGAGACCCAGCAGGGTTCGAGTGTGATTTGAGTAAGCAGAAGCTTTACTTCTCCTCCAGCAAGAGCTTGCGATTTTTGATCGCCCACATTGCGGCAAAGATAAATAGTTGCGTGGGGACCAGCAGCAAGATCAGGCCGAAGATCTTCGCGCCGTCGAGCACCATGAAGAATCCGAGCACCGCCACCACGAGGGCGAGCAGCGGGAACAGCATGTATCCGAGGATAAACAGTGCGTCAGAGTGTTGTTTGAGCTCGCTCAAGTATTTTTTCACGTAGGTTAGTCCTTTTCACGGATCCAGGATTCGAAGCGGTATTCGGTTCCGCTTTTTGAGCTGTGCCATTGTTCGGCCGGGTCGGCTGAGGACAGGACAAAGTCTTTGGTCAATGCGGGGGCTTTGGTATCCCCGGCGGGGCTGAGGTTCAGCCTTGTAATCACGGCGATGTCCAGCAAATCGACGGTGGCGGCGTAGAGCTTGCCTCCGCCGATAATCCAAATTTCTTCGCTGCCTTCGCTGTGTCTAGCCAGAGCCAAGGCTTCGTCCACTGAGCCGGCCGGAAGTGCGCCGGCGTTCCGCAGCTGTTCGTGATCACTGGAGGTCAGAACGATGTTACTGCGGTTCGGCAGGGGTCGGTATTTCTCCGGGAAAGAGTCCCAGGTCTTGCGGCCCATCACCACCGGATGGCCGGCGGTGACCCGTTTAAAATGCGCGAGATCTTCTGGCTGATGCCATGGCATAGGGCCCGAAGCACCAATAATGCCGTTGGAACCCTGCGCCCAGATGGCACCTATGAGGCTCTTCGATTCTTTCGCGTGGCGTGAACTCATACCGCAACGCTTCCCTTGATTGTTGGGTGATGCTGGTAGTCATTGAGCACAAAGTCTTCGAGCGTGTAGTCAAAGAGCGACTGTGGCTTGGACGCGAATTCCAACGTTGGGTAGGGATACGGATCGCGGCTGAGCTGTTCGCGAACCTGGTCCAAGTGGTTGGTGTAGATGTGTGTGTCTCCACCGGTCCAGATGAACTCTCCGGGTTCCAAATCAAGCTGCGCGGCGACCATCTTGGTCAGCAGCGCGTAGGAAGCAATGTTGAAGGGGACCCCGAGGAACATGTCGGCGCTGCGCTGGTAAAGCTGGCAGGAGAGTTTTCCGTCGGCCACATAAAATTGGAAGAACACGTGGCACGGAGGCAGCGCCATGTGCTTAATTTCCGAGACATTCCACGCCGAAACAATATGGCGACGCGAATTCGGGTTGCTGCGCAGGGATTCCATGACCTCAGAAATCTGGTCGATGTGCGCACCGTCCGGGGTGGGCCAGCTGCGCCATTGCACACCATAAACCGGACCGAGCTCGCCGTCGGCATCGGCCCACTCGTTCCAAATGCGCACGCCTTGATCCTGCAGCCACTTCACATTCGATTCGCCACGCAGGAACCACAGCAGTTCCGCGGCGACAGATTTGAAATGCACCCGCTTGGTGGTGATCAGCGGGAAAGATTTACTCAGATCAAAGCGGAGCTGGCGGCCGAAGACCGAAAGTGTGCCGGTGCCGGTGCGATCCTCTTTTGCGGTGCCGTTTTCCAGCACGTCGCGCAGCAGATCTTCGTAGGGGGTGTCGATGTTCTGGGAAGTCACCATTCCATCGTAGCTGTAGCGCTAGCGCTAGAGCCACAGTGGAAATGTGAGACTTCGCTAGCTATTGCGTGGCAACCATGTCGTGGTATTCGGGATAGCGGTTCAAGTAGTCCTGCACATAACTGCATTCAGGAACTATTTTGGCTCCCTCGGCCCGTAATTTATCCAGCACCATGGTCACCAGCGCACGCGCGTAACCTCGCTTGCCGAATTCCTCGTTAACGATCGTATGCTGCAAGGTCACCAGCTGGTCTTCACGCTGATAGCCAATAAAGCCAATGAAGGTCGAACCATGCCAAAGGCTGTACCGTTGGCGGCTCTCGTCATGATCCAGGCGCAACCCTTGATGCACAATTTTCTGGACTGGCTGCTCTGGCTGATGAGCGGACATGGCATTGGCCTCCTAGGACGTGATTTCTCTCACCTCTAGTCATAGTCGCTTTTGAGGGTAGATGCAACGAGTGTCCAGCGGTTAGTCGTGATAAGGGGCGTGGATCTCCACCGAGACGAACTTATTCTTGGATCCTGGCACCTGATGGGCGATGATAACTCCGCCCGGTTCCAGGAATGGATCACTGCTTGGCAGGACCGCGGCGGCCTTGGCCGAAAGCTTGGAACGCAATACTTCCATGGCCAAGGGAAGCACCGGGCGATGCATGCACACCACCTGCGAGCGTGCCTTGGCGACAAGCTTTTCCAGGGCACGGGTGGCCTTGTCCGGCTTTCGCTTGGCCGCATGCTCGGTGATCGCGCTGAGGGTTTTCAGTTTGATTTCGTGCAGGGACACGTAGGGGGTCACTGTTTGCACACAGCGCACCCAGGGGGACGAAGCGACGTATGACGGGCGCCAGGCTTCGAGCAGTCGAGCCACCGCGAGGGCCTGCCGTCTGCCGGTAGCAGCTAGCGGACGTTCGCCCTCGGCACGGGTCCATTTGCCGCGGGGCTTGGCTTTGGCGTGGCGCACAATGATGAAAGGCGTGCTTTCTAAGTATTGCTTCGCATGGGCCTTGAGCAGATCATCAAGCGGAGCGATATCCGAGGGGTTGGTCAACTGTCCTCGGGCCTGTTCTGCCGGTACCCAGCGCGACTGGTCGCATTCGGTCCCGTCGGGTTGCTCGATGATGCCAGCGGCAACTTGTGCCGCCCAGTAGTACACAACCTTCGTTTTGCTTTTGACCGAGTATGCGGTGGCCGCTAGCGGCAGGCCCAGGGTGATGTTCAGCCCGATTTCCTCGCGGACCTCGCGGATCGCGCATTCGGGAATCGATTCTCCGGCGTCGAGCTTGCCCTTGGGCCAAGACCAATCGTCATAGCGCGGACGGTGGATGAGCAGCACCTGCAGTTGTCCATGTTCAATTCGCCAAGGGATCGCCCCGGCGGCAATCACATCAAATTCGCCGAGTCGGATCTCTTCGGCATCGCTGGAGCGTTGCAGTGAGCAAAGCACCAAGCGGGAGTCTGGAGTACTGGTCACTAGTTGTGCAGTCCACTCGTCCGGCGCCGGGCATGTTCTTCCATAAGCCAGAATTGGATATCGGTCAGCGGGTTTCCCTCGGCATCACGATGATGCCGGGTCCAGGCACCGTCTGGTCCCAAATGCCAGCTCATGGTGGAGTCGTCCATATAGCGCTTCATCAGTCCGGTCATGGTATCGATGTCCTCCTGGTCGCGCAGTGAGACCAATGCTTCCACTCGGCGATCCAGGTTTCGATGCATCATGTCGGCGCTGCCGATATAGACCAAAGGGTCACCGGAATTCGCAAAAACGAACACTCGGCTGTGTTCCAGGAATCTGCCCAGGATCGAACGAACCTCGATGTTCTCGCTCAATCCTGGAAGCCCTGGGCGCAGCGCACAGATACCGCGCACGATCACATTGACCTTGACTCCGGCCTGGCTGGCTCGGTACAGCGCGTCAATAATGGCTTCATCAACCATCGAGTTGACCTTGATGTAGACCGAGGCATCCTTCCCCTCGGCGGCATTGCTGATTTCTTTTTCAATCAGTTCCAGCAACCCGGTGCGTACGGTCCGGGGAGCCACAAGCAACCGGTGATAGGTGGAACGCGGGGCGTAGCCGGAGAGCTGGTTGAAGAGCCTTGAAACATCTTCGCCCACGGCTTCATCGCAGGTCAGCAAGCCGAAGTCCTCGTAGTAGCGAGCCGTGCGCGGGTGGTAGTTACCGGTGCCGATATGGCAGTAGCGGCGTAGTTTGTCGCCTTCCTTGCGCACCACCAAGGAAAGCTTGGAATGGGTTTTCAGGCCCACAATCCCGTAGACCACGTGCACGCCGGCTTGCTCCAGTTTGCGGGCCCAGCTGATATTTGCCTGCTCATCGAAGCGGGCCTTGATTTCTACCAGGGCGAGGACCTGCTTGCCGGCCTCTGCGGCGTCAATCAATGCGTCGACAATGGGGGAGTCCCCACTGGTGCGGTACAGGGTCTGCTTGATTGCCATGACCTTGGGATCAGAGGCTGCCTGCTCCAGGAAGGCCTGCACCGAAGTGGAGAAGGAATCATAGGGGTGGTGCAGCAGGATGTCGCGCCGGCGGACCGCACCGAAGACGTTGGCGGCCTTCGCGGTTTCCGACTCGTTAAGGAACCGGGAGGTGTGCCCAACATGCTTGGTGTAGTGCAGTTCGGTCCGGTCCAGCGAGGCGATCACCCCCAGTCCGCGCAAGTCCAAGGGAGCTGGCAGTCTAAAGACCTCATCGTCTTCGATATTCAGCTCGCGCACCAGCAGTTCGAGGATCTGCGGATTAACATCATCGACAACTTCCAGACGAACCGGCGGGCCAAAGCGGCGGCGCAGCAGTTCCTTCTCCAGAGCCTGGAGAAGATTCTCTGCGTCGTCTTCTTCCACCTCCAGGTCCTCGTTGCGGGTCACCCGGAAGAAGTGGTGCTCCACGATTTCCATCCCCGGGAACAACAAGTCCAAGTGCACCGCGATGAGTGCTTCGAGCGGGATGAAGCGTGCGGTGCGCTGGGAGGAATGGGCGGCTTTGACGCCATCGATGCCGACTAGCCGGGCAATGGTGTCCGGCACCTTCAAACGGGCAAACAATTCTTTGCCGGTCAGCGGGTTGCGCACTACCACCGCAAGGTTCAGCGAGAGTCCGGAGATGTACGGGAATGGGTGGGCGGGGTCCACGGCGAGCGGGGTGAGCACCGGGAATACCTGGGAGATGAACCATGCGGAAAGTGTTTCGCGTTCGGCAGCGCCGAGCTCGTCCCAGCGAGTAATACGGATGCCTTCTTCGGCCAAGGCCGGGCGTACCTGGTCGGCAAAAACCATTGCATGGCGCATCTGCAGCTCATGAGCAGAATTAAGCAGCAGTTCGAGCTGGTCTACCGGGTTCATGCTGTTGGCTGCGGGCACTGCCATGCCCGTGGCAATGCGGCGTTTGAGCCCGGCCACCCGCACCATGAAAAATTCGTCCAGGTTTGAACCGAAGATTGAGAGGAAATTGACCCGTTCAAGCAGCGGCAGGCTGACATCTTCGGCCAATTCCAGGACCCGCGCGTTGAAGTGCAACCACGAGAGCTCGCGGTCCAAGAAGCGTTCATTGTTAAAATCACCCTGGGGATGGCGCACGGGCGATTTGACCGCCGGCTCAATGCGGTCTTCATTCGTCTTGGATGCTGGCACATCACGAAGCTGTGATGCCGGCTGTCTCGGGGTGGTGTTCATCTGCTTAACTCGCTTCTTTCTGCAAGTGGAAACCTCATTGCACCTCAACGCACCGTTCAAAAACTGGTTAATCGCCGGTGCACGATTATTCTATCTGCTGAGGACCGTACATGATGTCGGTGTCCCAGAGTGTGAAGCCCAGTGAGCGGTACAGCTTTACCGCTGGTTCGTTGTCGGCGTCAACGTAGAGCAGAACCGAGCCAACGCCGAGCTCGAACAGGTAGTTCACACCCATGGCCGTCAAGATCCGGCCCAGACCCAGGCCTTGGGCCTCGGGAATCACACCGACAACATAAACCTCGCCCATGGGGCGAATCTCATCGGATGTTGCGGGATGGATCTTGGTCCAGTGGAAAGCGACCAGCTGTTCTTCAGCATCAAAGGCCAAGAAGAAGCCCGTGGGGTCAAACCAGTCTTCGGCCATGCGCGCATCCAGATCCGTCAAGGTCAGTGAACCCTGTTCCGGGTGGTGCGCAAAGGAAGCGCTATTTGCTTCCAGCCAGGCTGGCTCGTCCTCTCCCACGCGGAAGGTGCGCACCGTGCTGCGTTGCTTGAGTGCGGGGACTTCTAACGCTTCGGAATCGTCGCGGCGCAACTTGTAAAGCTCGCGCACGGTGGCAAGGCCGATGCCGGCTGCTAACTTTTTGGCCGCTGGATGTCCGCCGTGGGCCCACGCCTGGATGCTGCTCAAATCGAGGTCTTCGCCGAGGCGTTCAAGCAACGCCGAACCGATTCCTTGCTCGCGGTGGGCTGGGTGCACCACTAGTTCTACCACCCAGCTATTCGATGCGCTGTCGCGGACCGCGGCAAGCACACCGACCAGGGTGCTTTCCCCTGGTGCCAACTGGTTCTCTGCGCGCAGGCTCAGCACCGATTCGGTGGAATCCTCCGTGGCTAGGGCCACCAGGGTCTGGTCGCTGAGCGGTGGATTCCCATCGGATTCCTGCGCCGCGGTGGCAAGCTTTCGAACCTCGGAAAGATCGCGTTCTTCCAGTTCACCTTGCGTTTTCAGGATGGTCAAAGTTGTCTGTGGCAGTTCGCTCATACCTTCACCTTAGCCCGATGGTCCGCGCGTGGACTAGTAGCGGAACAAACTTAAACTTCGCTGTGGAACCGGTAGCCGACATTTCGCACGGTGCCGATCAATTGTTCGTGATCGGTACCGAGCTTTGCGCGCAAACGGCGCACGTGGACGTCGACGGTGCGAGTGCCGCCGTAGTAGTCGTAGCCCCACACCTCGTGCAGCAGCTGCTCGCGGGTGAAGACCCGGCCAGGAAATTGCCAGAGATATTTGAGCAGCTCAAATTCTTTGTACGTCAGATCCAGCATACGGCGGTCAATTCGAGCGGTGTAGCTCAGCTCGTCGATGGTTAATCCGGAAGTGTTCGCCGGTGCCACGGTTTCGGGCCGGGCCGAAAGGATCAGCCTGATGCGCGTTTCGAGTTCTCCGGGCGCCGCGGTGGGCATGATGAAGTCCGAAACGTTCCATCCTGAATTCAACACTCCAAGGCCACCCTCGCCAATGACCAAAAGCAGCGGCAGGTTGGCGGTAGAGTGTATGGTTTGCGCCAAGGTTCGAGCCGCTACCAGTTCGGTGCGAGCATCAAGGATGACCGCTTCGCTCTCACCTAATTGGCTGAGAGCCTCGGAGTTTGCAGGTAGGCAGCGAACTTCGTGAAGCAGCAGTTCCAGCGCCGGAAGTACCTGGGCGCCGGTGTCTGCACTGTTGCTCAGGAGCAGTAGGTGCGCCATAACGGACTTCCTCCTGCCAAATAGTTTCAAAAATATAGTTTTTACGTGTCACAGTATAAGGAAAGAACCTTTCAAAGTGCGCATGTGCACCTGCAAGTGCCCCGACTATTACCGATGGGAAATCTGGTTTGCGAATTAAGGTACTGATCAGCGGGCTGCTGGCGGCCGCCCTCTTGCTTGGCGCTGCCGCTTGGAGCTCGGTGAACTTTGCGATGGCAATTGT
>DNHA01000228.1:0-14640 GCA_003486025.1 Micrococcaceae bacterium
CAAACCAACCAAACTCACGGTCAAAGCCGGGCAGAGCATGGTCTTCAAACCCAAGGATGCCAGCGCAGATGCCCAAGCGGTGATCTTCTCATCAGATGCCAGCGCCTTCATCGGCCAGTTGATTTTCGGCTCGGATCGTTCGCTGGCGTGGGCCGCGATGCCACCGGCAAATGCCGGTCGTGACGGCATTGTGGTCAACGTCGGAGGCTGAACAACCTAAAAATCAGGGTCTTTGGGAAAATACTCGGGATCAACATCGTGGGGCGTCAGCATCCACAGATTAGCGACCTCGTGCACCACACACTGGTGTACGAGGTCGACTAGTTCCGTGTGATTGTGACTGGCTTGCTCCAAGGGCAAGCGGTATATGGATATCCGTGCTCGGCGCTGCGCGGTGGCTGGGCGGGCTGAAGACAACGGCATCCGGTCTCCGACGGCCGCCGCCTGCGTCATCACTTTTTCACCAGGCACCGGAATGATCCGGAAATCGATGATTGCAAGCTTGCTGCCCCAGCGTTCGCCCAAGCGTTGTGCGCTGGCCATCACCGCGTCATCGAAGCGTTCTGGACGAGTTCGATAGGCCGGTAAATGCATGGGCATCAGCGGACCACGCCGTCCACGGCCATGCCGGTTACGCCGCGACCGCTGCGGCGGTGTGTGCTGGTTGTGCTCCATGGCTCCAGAGTAATAGCTCGCGCTGGCGAACGTGGCCGTTGGGTCCGGATTACCGAGCTCAGTGCCGATACGAGAGTAGACTTGAAGCCGTGGAAAGTCTTCGTCTTTGCTCTCGCCCTGCGTGCCGTGAATCGGCCCGCGCAACGCTAACCTACAACTATGCCGACTCGACGGCTGTGCTTGGGCCGTTGGCGCAATACCCTGAGCCGCACTGTTATGACCTGTGCGCTCGGCACGCTAACCGATTGACCGTGCCCAGCGGCTGGAATTTATTGCGTGGTGCGTTGCCAGAGGTGATTGAAAACGAAGATGAACTGCATGCGTTGATGAACGCGGTGCGCGAGGACCGAAAGCCACGAGAAACGGCCGAAACACCGGCCCCGCGTGAACTGCGTGGAACCCGATTTGATGCGCGACCGCGTCTGGCGATGCTTCCAACCGAAACCGAAACCGAAACCGAAACCGATGAGCGCTGAGCAAGAACTCGGAGGAGTGCGGTAACCGGCTGCACCTATTGAAGCCGCGTTGATAAGTTTCGGAAAAGACCGCCTTCCTACCAATCAGATGAGAATGGCGCAATAAGCCGTTTCCCGCACCACGGACCTAATTTAGGTGTGGTAATGCGCGGATTGACACGGCTTGCTGGATAAGCTGAAACCGCGGAGCCTGTACTGCAGGTTTCGTCTATTGATGTTAGTCAGAAATCGCGCGATTTGCAGGAGGACTCCTCATGGCTGAGGCGGCGAAGAACACCCCCGGTGCTAAGGGACCAGAAGGTTCAGATAAGCCCATCGCGGCCACTGCTTCGGAATCGAGCGAGCAAGCCAGCAGAGGCTCATTGAGCCAGCGGGCCGAGGAATTGTCGGCACGGTTAGAAGAGCACAAAAATCAGGCTAAGGCTGCTCAAGATGAGCGTGCCGCCAAGGCTGCAGCGGCCGCGAAGGCCGCTTTTCTGAATCCCCCCGGGGCTGCGCCTGCGCAGCCCAAAACGGCAGAAGCCAAGCCGGCCGCGGATAAGCCAGTAGCCGCTGCTCAGCCCAGCCCCGCCGCACCGCCGACCACGGTTCAACCTGCCAGCAAGCCTGCCGCCGGCAAACCTGCTGCTGCGCCGGCTAAGCCTGCTGCGGATAAGCCTGCAACCGCTGCCACCGCTTCCAAACCGGCGGCGAAGAAGCCTGCCGCAGCGAAGCCAGCGGCTGCTAAACCTGCATCTGCACCTGCTAAGCCTGTGGCATCCAGTACGGCAAAGCCGAAGGGTGACGAGCCTGTAGAAGATGTCATCCGTGCGATCAAACTTCCGCATGAGATTGAAGCCGAGAAAAAGGTGGCTGCGCCAGCTTCGAAGCCTGCAGCCACCGCCAAAGCACCGGCCGCCCAGACGAAACAAGGTGTCCCTCCGGTGAGCGCGGCACCGCAAAAGGACAACCCGGAAACTTCCTCGGCAGCTGTGGCCCAAGCTCGTTCCCGGGTCTTTGGCAGTTACACTCCTGAGTCGGTGCCCTCTGAAGCCGCAGTAAAGCGTCGTGTCGCCCGGGAACGCGCGTTGAACTCCAAACCTCCGATGGCGAGCACCGTGCAGGTGCTTCTCGCCATCATTTTTCCCGTACTCACCTTGATTGCGGCGATTCGTTTAGTCGCCACCCCGGCATTCCTGGCCATGGCTTACGCACGTCCCGGTTTCCCAAGCGATCGGTTTGGCTTCACCGATCCCGAACGGTTGACCTACGGCAGCTACGGCGTGGACTACCTCAATAACTTTGCCGGACCTGAATACCTCTCCGGACTCAAATTGCCCACCGGTTCAAGCATGTTCAGCGGCCAAGAAGTCCAGCACATGCTAGATGTGAAGAACTTGATCGGACTGGGCTATGTGATCGGAGCGGTGCTAGCTGTTTTAGCAATAGTTTTCATCGTGTACCTGGCTAACCGCTACGCCGGTGGAGTGCGCCGTGCACTGTTCGCGGGCGCTATCGTGACGGTCGTGCTCTTCGCAGCGGTAGCAGCCCTTGCAATTACCGGGTGGAGCACCTTCTTCACAGGGTTCCACAACCTATTCTTCTCCGAGGGGACCTGGACCTTCAGCGTCAGCGACACGCTCATTCGACTCTACCCAGAACAATTCTGGATGGACTCGGCCGTGGCGATTGGCGTGCTGATGGTGCTGACCGTGCTCGTGGTGCTCATTGCCTGCTGGCCAACGGCTCGCCGTCGTGAAGGTGCACGTCTACGCCAAGAAGCTCGGGTCTTCGGACTGGGCAACTAAACGTTCTGCGCATGAGCGCGGGAAACAACAAAACCTCGGGTTCCGTTTAATGCGGAACCCGAGGTTTTGTTCATGCCATGCCCATCCATCGCCGCAATAATCCCTGGTTCTCGACTCAGAGCCCGAGAGCAGCCTTGCTCTTCGTCTAGGATGCCGATATTTTCCGGAGGATTTTTTGATATGACATATCCTGAATTCATCTTCGGATAGTGGATGTTCCAGGGTTCACGCGATGACAATGCGAGTGGTTGCCGCAGGGTGCCCCGGTGCCTGGCGAGATGACCACCGGCAGAGGATCATCGATGCCTCAACTGCGCTCAGGCTGCTAGAATCTTCGTTCCCGGCCTGGTCACAGGTCTACTCAAAACTTTTGGAACCCGCCGTTGCCCAACAGAGTCGTTAGCTTCAGGACCCGGAGAATCACCTGCGCCGGTACCGAGCTGCCCGAAGGCGCTGCAGCTACAGCACCAGGACAGCAAGCCTCGTATCGGGGCAGAGGCCAGACAGGAGCCTGACAGGTAATTTCGTACCCTGGCCCTCTGCGGAATTATGCAGGCAGGCCGCTAGAAGCCGTCGCGGGAGGGGTTATCCCCAGCTCGGGATCCATACGTGCATGCGGTAATAGTCATCCGAAGTGAGTTCGCCAGACCAGACCGACCAGAAGAAGGCCGAGACTAGCAACAGCAGGGCTAGCGACACAGCGACCAAGATGATCCTCGTGCGGTAGCTCGCGTCGGAGCGCGGTTTACGAGGAATGAACCTGCCAATTACATAGGTCAGTGCGAGCACCATAAATGGCACCAACGGCAAGGTGTAGAAGAAAAACATCGTGCGTTCGGGGTACATCAGCCAGGGGAGGAACCCGGCGACAACACTGGAAAGAAGCGCACCAGCGCGCCAATCGCGAGCACCAAGCCACCAGAAAACTAAGAGGACCATGCTGATCGTGCAGGCCCACCACATCACCGGATTGGGCATGTCCATGATCACTTCGGTGCAGCGATCCAATGCACATCCATTTTGGCCGTTGTCGTAGCCCTCAAAATACATCAGCACCGGGCGTCCGGAAAATAACCAAGTCCATGGGGCAGAAGCCCACCCATGCTCGGAGCTCAGACCGGCATGGAAGTCATATGCGGCTTGATGGTAATGCCAGAGGCTACGCAGCGTCTCAGGCAACCAAGTAATACCCTCACCAGGGTTTTCCACGGCCCACTGGCGGTAACGGCCTCCAGCGGTGATCAGCCAACCGGTCCACGTGGCCAGGTAGGTCAGGAGCACTACCGGCATCATGGTCACAAAGGAGTAGATGCCGTCACGAGTGAATGCTGCAGACTGCCAACGCTGGATTCCCGCGGTACGCCGCGCACCAAAGTCCCACAACACTGCCATGAGGCAGAACACCGCAACGAACGCTAACGCGGACCATTTGATCCCTACCGCGCCACCGAGCATGAGGGCCGCGACTAAACGCCACGGCCGCCACCAGAGCATGGGGCCATGATCCAGCAGAAATTCGTTGGGCCGGTTCCCTAGGGGAACCGAAAGTTTTTTGGCCAATTGGGTACGCCCATGGACCCGGTCTTTGAGCAGTGCGTAAAAAGCAGCGAGCACGAAGAACATCAAGAAGATGTCCAACAATGCCGTGCGCGACATGACAATTGAGTGTCCATCGATTGCGATCAGCAGTCCCGCGATACCTGCCAACAGGTGCGAGCCGAACAGCAACCGTGCACAGAGTGTGGTCAAAAGCACCGCGAGCGTACCAAATAGTGCGGTGGCAAAACGCCAACCGAATCCGTCAAATTCCCCAAAAGCCATCATGCCAAAGGCGATGAGCCATTTACCCAAGGGTGGATGCACCACAAAGGAGGCGGTGTCCTTGAGCTGTGGATCTCCTGCAACAAACTGGTCATTGCTATCGTCCACCCATTCCATTTCATAACCGAAATGCAGCAGTGAGTAGGCGTCCTTGACGTAGTAAGTCTCGTCGAAGATCAACATATGCGGGTGGGACAGATGCACAAACCGCAACAAACCGCCGATGAGTGTCACCACCAGCGGAACAATCCACATCAACGCACCTGAGGGTGCTGCCACCGGTAACAACCGCTGTTTGAGGCTCTCAAAGGTGAAGGCAACGCGCGCGGAGCGCACGTGTCCGGTGTCTGGGGTCTTTGTTGCCGTGGTGCTCATCGTTGTTCATGCTACCGGCGTAACCACCAGAATGTGTGCTTTTGGTACTTCGCGTAGGCTAAAGGGTGTGCAGAATTCAGACGAAGAGGGCGTAATCGTCCTGGGCGCCACCCCAATAGGCAACTTGTCCGATGCATCCCCGCGGCTGCGCGAGATCATGCAAAGCGCAGATGTGATCGCCGCGGAGGACACCCGCAACTTCCATCACTTGGCCCACGCGCTGGGAATCAAACCCACGGGGCGAGTCATGAGCCTGCATGAACACAATGAGGCGCATAAGCTCGGTGAGGTCATTGAATTGGCCCGCCAAGGCTCGACAATCCTTGTGGTCTCCGACGCCGGCATGCCAGCAGTCTCAGACCCGGGTTACCCGCTGGTGGCAGCGGCCATGCAAGAGGGCATCCGAGTGACGGCAGTTCCGGGCCCCTCAGCGGTATTAACCGCGTTGGCCCTCTCCGGGCTTCCCACCGGACGGTTCACCTTTGAAGGATTCTTGCCGCGTAAGGCCGGAGAACGGCGTAAACGCCTGAACGCCTTGCTGCATGAGGAACGCACCATGGTGTTCTTCGAATCCCCGCACCGCGTCGCGGAATTTTTGGGTACTGCCGTGGAGGTTTTCGGCGCGCAACGCCAGGCCGCGGTGGCCCGCGAGCTCACTAAGAAGTTCGAAGAGGTGCGCCGTGATGAACTTGGTGTACTCAAAGCCTGGGCAGATGAAGGGGTGCGCGGTGAGATTGTGGTGGTAATTTCTGGAGCTTCGGCTCCTGAAGCACCTTCCATTGGCGATTTGCTTCCTCAGGTAGCGGTGCTGGTTGGCGAAGGGGTGCGGATGAAACAAGCCGTCGCTGAAGTTGCCCAGTCCGCTGGAGTGCAGAAACGTGAGCTGTATGAAGCGGTGCTCGCCGAACGTCATGAAGCGGAAAAATAGCCGCAATCCTTTAGGCTGAATGCACAATGAAACAACCGGGTTGTAGTGCACCGGGCGATATACAGTCCGTTGGATCCAGCACTAGCGTTATGATCAACGAAGATTTTTTTCATTTACGAATTTCAGGAGAACCGCGTTATGTCGATTACCGCTGAGCGCGAAGCAGAACTGCTCGCCAAGGTACCTACCGGATTGCTTATCAACGGTGAATGGCGAGATTCCTCAGATGGCAGCACCTTTGACGTGCTGGACCCTGCTACCGGTGAAAAGCTGGCTACGCTGGCTAGCGCTACCAGCGAAGACGCACTGGGTGCCTTGGACGCGGCAGATGCCGTGCAGGCCGAATGGGCGTTGACCGCGCCACGTGAACGTGCCGAAATTCTGCGCCGTGGTTTTGACCTGGTCACCTCGCGTGCTGATGATTTCGCGCTATTGATGAGCCTTGAAATGGGCAAGCCACTGGCTGAGGCCCGCGGCGAGGTTACCTATGGTGCCGAATTCCTGCGCTGGTTCTCCGAAGAGACCGTGCGCCACTACGGCCGCTACCTCACCTCCCCAGAAGGCAAGAACAAGATTCTGGTGCACCACAAGCCGGTAGGTCCGTGCCTGCTCATCACCCCGTGGAACTTCCCACTGGCTATGGCCACCCGCAAGGTCGGCCCGGCGATCGCTGCTGGTTGCACCATGGTGCTCAAACCAGCGAAGCTCACCCCGCTGACTACCCAGCTTTTCGCAGCAACCATGATGGAAGCCGGCCTTCCAGCAGGCGTGCTCAACGTGGTGTCGGGAGCTTCGGCTTCGAAGATCTCCGGCCCATTGATGAAAGACAGCCGTCTGCGCAAGGTCTCCTTCACCGGCTCCACCCCAGTGGGTAAGCAGCTAATGAAGGATGCAACGGAGAACGTTCTGCGTACCTCGATGGAATTGGGCGGCAATGCACCATTCCTGGTCTTTGAGGATGCAGACCTCGACGCGGCGGTAGAGGGCGCCATGGCTGCCAAGATGCGCAACATGGGCGAGGCCTGCACCGCGGCTAACCGTTTCTTGGTGCATGAGGACGTTGCCGAAGAATTCACTGCAAAGTTCGCTGCAGCCATGAAGACCCTGAAGCCAGGCCGAGGCACCGACCCAAGCTCCACCGTGGGCCCACTGGTTGAGGAAAAGGCTCGCGACGAGGTCCACGCGCTGGTTGAAGCAGCAATCGCCGATGGCGCAAGCGCCGTTACCGGTGGCGCGCCGGTGGATGGCCCCGGCTACTTCTACCAGCCAACCGTATTGGCCAATGTGGCTAATGATGCCAAGATCCTGACTCAGGAGATCTTCGGTCCGGTTGCCCCGGTGACCACGTTCAAGGATGAAGCCGACGCAATCCGTCTGGCCAATGCCAGTGAGTACGGTCTGGCATCCTACATTTACTCGCGAGACTTCAACCGGATGTTCCGCGTCTCGGAGCAGATTGAGTTTGGCCTGGTTGGCTTTAACGCTGGGGTTATCTCCAACGCTGCGGCACCATTTGGCGGCGTGAAGCAGTCGGGACTGGGCCGTGAAGGCGGCGCCGAAGGACTGGGCGAGTACACCACTGTGCAGTACATCGGTATTGCCGATCCATACGCACCGGTAAAGTAACACCGACGCTGGACTAACCGCAAAGTTCAGCGGCAGGACAGCGAGCTGCGGCCCCAGCATCTAGTTCAGATGCTGGGGCCGCATTTTTGCTTCAGATAGCTCAGCTAATTGTTTGAGCCGGTGCCACCTGGCGTAACCGCCGCTGGCGCAATGACGCGGGGAAGCAGAAGGCCGCGATGCGTTTGCCGAGCGGAAGGCCGTGGTGCAACTGGGTGCGCACCTGAGCTAACGCATCGACGAGAGCCTTCGTATTTTCTAACTCTGGATGCCGCTGAGCGTAAAAACTCGCTTCGATGGCAGTCCTGAGCAGTTGCAATTGTTGCCCGTGCTGCTGTCGGGTGGAGCTCAGGCGACTGGTGTAGTCGCCAACCGATTCATATTCTGCTGCCGGGGTGCCCGTGTCGGCGCCAACGGCACACAATTCATCCCATAGGGCTTGGGCAGCTAATTGACCGCCAGCTTTGACCCGATCCAGCCGGCGGTGCCGCAAACGTGTGCGCTGCCAAGGGACTGCCGCAAGAATTAGCGCAATGATCAGCAGTCCGGCGGCAGCAGCCCACCCATAATCCTGCGCCTTATCTGCCGCGGGCTCTTCGGAGGTGGTGCCCGGGCTTTGTTGGGCCTCGGGATCATCCACGGTGGGAGCACCTGAGGGGTTCTGTTCCTCGGGTACTTCGGCAGGGGCCTGGCTGGAGGTTGGCTCCGGAGCATAATCCGGGGCTTGGCCTTGTCCGGGGGTAGGCTCAAAAGGTACCCAGCCGATACCTGGCAGGAATAGTTCCGGCCAGGCGTGTGCCTGCCGTCCGGTCACCTCAAATTCGGTCAGCTCCGTGTCTGCCGGAAGCCCGTTCCCAGCGATGCCCGGCAGATCACCGGCATCCAGCGTGTCTCCCGTAGGTTCACCCGGCGCGTATCCGACAACGATGCGTGAGGGGATTCCCGCGGCCCGAGCCAGTAGGGCCATAGTGGACGCAAAATGCACGCAGTAGCCTTGGCGGCGTTCCAGGAATGCCTTGACCACCTGGCGATTGGCTCCGTCATAGCCTTCGCGTAGGGGAGTGCGTTCGGAATACCCGAAAGTTTCCGAGCGCAAGAAGTCTTGGATCGCCACGGCAATATCAAAATCATTGGTCGGCGGCCCCTGAAGCGGTTCGTAGGCCTCCGCGAGCGTGCGTTGAAGTAACTGGCCGAACTGTCCATCCAAGTCTTCTGGCATTGACAGGTACACGTCATCGATCTGTGACTGCATGCCGTCGCCGTAGAAGCCCAGGCTCCGCGCGATCTGCGGACTCAAATTCATTTGTGTGTGCCCGATAGTCACTTCTTCGGTGCTGGTTAACGCGTCACCGCCAAGCCGCGCCACCGACGTTTCCTGGATCCACTGCCATGGGCCATCAATGCCGGAAATGAAAAAACTTCGATCCGGTATCGGCAGACTCGGACTGCTCACTCGGTCGTTCCAGCGAAGTTGGGTGACCTGTGCGCTGCCGTTAAAAACATTGGAGTCGGTGTCCATTGCGGTATCACCAAAGTAGGCCGATGTCAGCAGCCCGTCGTCCGGCTCCCACCGGGTGGCACTTAGATCCTCGATTACCGAGGTGCGCAGATATACCGGCTCATTAGAAGTGGTCAGGTAGCTAAAAGCCACGGAGCCATTATTTGCCCGCAGGTCTCGCCCGAGATTCAGCAATGGATCGACATTGCTTGCTAGAAGGTCTCCTGAAGGGCGAGTACCCTCTGGCAGCATGCCTTTGCGAAACCCTGGCATGAAGGCACTGCTTAGTACCATGACCAAAGCGCAGACCATCGCGGTGAGCAATAGAATATTCACCTGGCGTTTGGAAGGAAGCCCGCGTTCGGCCCCGTTGACCGGAAAGATGTAGGGGAGCAACGCAAAATAACCGAGCAACGCGAGTGTCAGCAGCACCACATACCAGATCCCGGCGCCCTCTTGTTTGAACAGCGAAGCGATCACCGGCGCAAAAGATATCGGTAAGAGCACTAAGGGTGCTAAACGCCTGAAGGCCGCCAAAACCTCCACCATGACGCTGAGCGAGACAGCAAGCAGCAACAGGACAAATTCGACATAGCGTGAGTAGGCAACCGGCGGTACCTGTGTGGAGAACTGCAACGCGGCCTCGGAAAGCACCGCGCCAAACCAATCAAAAATACCCAACCCCGGGATGGTGGTACGCATAGTTGGATGCAGCAATACCGCACCACCGGCAATGAGCACTGCCACCGGTAGCGCAAGCCAGCGCACCTGACGCACCCCACGGAGCAATCCGGCACAGAAGTGAATTAGAAAGACCGGCCAAATCAGCGCCTGCAACCAAGCGGTACCTTGAACCACGCCACTAAGAGACGCCAAACCGGCGAGCATTGCCAGCGCTAAGGTGCAGGCAGCCAGCAAACGCGCGGTGAGGTTATTTGCCGTCTGCCGGAGAACAGGCTCATCTGCCCCTGGGGCTGGACTCGAAGCAGGAATGTCAGTGATGGTGGCGCTCATGAGCGGGACCATAAGTCGTTAATATTCGTGTTGGCTGCCAGAAAGTGCACCTTCCAACCGGTTCGCGACAGCGTGTGCTGCATGTCCTGGTAGCGCTCCGGGTGGGAAACGAGTAGGAACAGTTCTACATGCCGTACCGACCGTGAAAGTGTTGCGAGCCAAGCGGCCTGTGTGCTGTCAATTTCCCCAAGGATCATGATGACTGGCTCATCAGGCAATGCCTGCAGTAACTTGCGAAGTGCTTCGCCCAAGATCTCGGCTTTTGGGGCAATGGTGTTCGGCGCGCGTAAGGACATGTGTGCGCTCGCCGAATGAAAGTCTTCAAATCCACTGCGCGCGGAAGCCCCGGACAACGAGATGCTGGCAGCGTCCAAGAGTTGCTCACCAGCCAAATCTCGGAAGAGCAGCTGATATCCGTTGGACGCGTATCGCTGGCCGATACTGCACGCTAGGCTCAACGCAGTTTCGAAGCGGCGGCTGCTTTGAATAGCGGGCTTTTCTCCCTGCGGAATACTTAGCCGCAGATCTGCGCCGTTGCTGTGCCAATGTTCAAAGGTTCGGTCCAAGACCAACAGTGCTTGGGCTGTGGCCACATGATTTTCTTGACGGACCATGAGCCTTCCTTGGCGGGCGGTTGCCTTCCAATGCACCTGGCGAATTCAGTCACCCTGCTGATATTCACGGGTGGCTACGTCGTAATAGTCGGCAGTGGTGCTGCGGGAGAAGCGAGCATCGCCGGTGAGCATCTTTTCACCCAGTGAGGCAAAGCGTTCCAACGGGTGGATTTGGGCACAAACTTGTATCGGTGTGGCTTGGCCCGTGTCGATCAGACCATGGATCAGGCCTAAAGGGTCTGCCAAGATCTGTTTTGCTGGACCCACCAAGTGGATGCCTCGGCTGCGGAAGACCAATTCGTAGGTGCTTGCGCCGGGCCCGGTAAATTCTGGGCCAGGTCCGAATTCCTCTGGTAGCCCCTCTTGAACGGTGGCTTGATCCGCGCAAGCCAGTTGCACTCGGGTGATGTCTCCAACTACCGGGTTCGAGCTGAGCAGCGTGCGGGTCAAGGCGGAAGTATTACGCAATCGCAGTACCAGCAGCCAACTGACCAGAACTAAAGCAATGAGCCCGGTTCCGATAGCCATCATTTCGTGACGACCCAGAATGTAGGCGAGGAAAATAAGAACGGCCCCGCCGAATACGGTGCACCAGCCACGCCGGGTGAGCAAGTCCAGGCGGAACTTCTTCAAGTTTTGTGGTGCCGAGGCGGTACGCGCCCACGACAATGCGTCTTTGGAATCGAACCGTGGTATCTGATCCATGAGAAAAATCAGCTATCCGACAGGTGTAGCGGAGACGAGATCCTGGATCAAGGCCAGCGGTTCCACACCCTCTGATAATGCCCTGCGGGTGAGGATCAGCCGGTGGGACAAGATCATCGGTGCTACTGCGCGCACATCTTCGGGCAGAACATGGTCACGTCCGTTGATGGCAGCATGGGATTTTGCGGCTCGAACCCACTGTACGAGTGCTCGGGGTGATGCACCGAGGGAAATATATGGGTGTTCACGGGTGGCACGGCCCAAATCGACGACATAGCTGCTCAGCCGCTGGGTAACGGTAACCTGTTTCACCTGGTCGATCATCTGATGAAGCTGATCAAGTTCGAGCACCGGGGTGAGCGCATCTAGCGGTTCGGAGATGTGATGCGTGGAAAGCATTAAGATTTCCGCTTCCCTTTCGGGATAGCCCAATGAAATCCGACCCATGAATCTGTCCCGTTGCGCCTCGGGCAACGCGAAGGTTCCTTCGGAATCAATGGGGTTTTGCGTAGCTACGACCATAAATGGCCGTTGCAGCGGATGGGTGATCGAATCGACCGTTACCTGTTGCTCTTCCATGCACTCAAGCAGCGCGGATTGAGTTTTTGCGTTGGCACGGTTGATCTCGTCAGCGATCACGATATTTGCAAAAATGGGCCCCGGGTGAAAAGTGAACTTATGGTCCTGCGGAGAGAACACCGAAACTCCGGTGACGTCGCTAGGGAGAAGATCCGGAGTGAATTGAATGCGGTGCACGCTTCCATTAACACTGCGCGCCAGAGATTTGGCGAGCATCGTCTTGCCAACCCCGGGCACGTCCTCCAGCAGCAGATGGCCTTGGGCAAGCAGCACCACGATGGTGTTCGTAATCGCCTCCGGCTTGCCGGTGATGACTTCTTGAATTGCATCAAACATCCGCTGGTAATTGGACCTAAAGGTCGAATCAACTGAGGGCAGTGCTGGGTGGGCACTCATCCGCATCCTCCTGGCTGGGCAACTTATCGTGCCGAGGTTGTCGTTGACACGCCAAGCGATTTCCATATCTTGTGTTCACATCATATGGGGTTCTTTTCTCCACTAACAGCATCTTAATGTATTGATTCGTTGCTGCTCCGGCGGTGATGGAAGAATTAGCCCCAAGAACTGACAGCATTTTGAACAAAAGCAACGGTGGGCAGATGAGCGATTCAGATTTTTCGGCAATTCCGGAGGGCTATCGTCCGCTTCCGGAGGATGACAGCACACCGTTGAATGTCCGTACCCGCTCGCCCAAGAATGAAAAGGGCGGCAGTAAAAGGAACACCCGCTATCCGGACGCACCGGAACCTCTGCCTTTTCCGGTGATTGATAACCACACTCATTTGGACTTCCGGGATGGTTCGCTCAACGTCACGGTGCAGCAAGCACTTGATGCTGCGGCTGCGGTCGGTGTCGAGGGGCTGATCCAAGTGGGGTGCGATGTTGAATCCTCGCGTTTTGCGGTGCAAGCAGCAAAGGAATATCCAAATGTTCTGGCCGCAATTGCCATCCACCCCAATGATGCTGCGCGACTTGCCGAGGCTGGAAAACTGCAATCCGCAATCGAGCAAATCGAGGCTTTGGCCTCTGAAGAACGGGTACGAGCCATTGGAGAGACCGGCCTGGACTATTTCCGCACCGGAATAGAAGGCCACCAAGATCAGGAGGATTCCTTCCGTGAGCACCTGCGAATCGCGGTGGAGCATGGCAAGGCCGTGCAAATTCACGACCGTGACGCACACAGCGATGTAGTGCGGGTACTCAAAGACTCGGTGTTACCAGAACGCGTGGTCTTCCATTGTTTTTCGGGTGACGCAGAATTGGCGCGGATCTGCAATGACAACGGGTGGTACATGTCCTTCTCTGGGACGGTGACCTTCAAGAATTCGATTGATCTGCAGGAGGCATTGCGCCTAGCGGACCCGCAGCTACTGCTAGTGGAGACCGACGCACCAATTTTGACCCCTCACCCCTTTAGGGGAAGACCCAATGCCAGTTACATGATCCCGTATACGACTCGTTTTATGGCTGAGGTGCGCGCGACGGATCTAACGCAGTTCTGTGAGCAGATTTCTCGGAATACCGGTGCAGTTTACGGAGCATTGTAGTACTGCCGGATGTGCTTTCGGCCATATAAAGGTTGCGCCAATTATTACAATTCGGTTACGGTTAACAGAATGCGTTGAGTTGAGAGCGCGCCTTCGTGCCGTTCGCACTGTAAAGAGTTGCCCTATCGGCAGGCCACATCCTTTGGTCTGAAGGTCGTGCAAAGCCAACACCGAACTTTAGATTGGCGGAATTGTCCGCCAAGGTTGAGCAAAATGTACCGGGATCATCTCCTCGGCGTTCGACCTACAAACGATGGAGACCTCACTACCGTGATGCACTTGCTCAAAAAAAGCTGGGTCAAATATCTGGCCCAGGCCGTAGCTGTTGCTGTGGTTATTGCCGGAGCCGTATTTTATATTTCCGGCCAGAAGTCCGTGACCGTTGCCATCGATGGGCAGGATCAGAGCTTCACCACTCGCGCCGCTACCGTGCAGGCTGCCCTGGAGCAAGAAGGCATCAGCGTAGACGCTCGCGACGAGGTGAATGTTGCGCCGGACTCGGAACTCTCCGATGACCAGCGCATCGAGATCAACCGCAATAAGTCGGTTCAGGTCAGTATCGACGGCACGGACCGCGTTGTACACACCACCGGGATGACCGTAGCGGATGTCATGGACGAACTGAAAGTTGATGCCAAATCCGAGGTCTCCCTCGGCGAAGACATTCAGCTTGTGAGCCTCAGCGAAGAAATCGAAATCATCACCCCCAAGGCCATCACGCTGGTTGCGGATAAGAAAAAGCAGAAGATTTCGACCACCGCGCAGACCGTCAAGGAACTGCTTGACGAGCAGAAGGTCAAGCTGGACAAAGACGATGAGGTCAACGTCCAGATCGGTAAGGATACCGACAAGAACGCGAAGACCAGCACCAAGATCGAGGAAGATGCCAAGATCGAGGTCATTGAAGTCTCGGTGAAGACCTGGGATGAAACCCGAAAGATCGATTTTGAGACTGAGAAGGTCGAGGATTCGAAGCTTGAAAAGGGCAAGACCAAGGT
>DNHA01000228.1:14674-18303 GCA_003486025.1 Micrococcaceae bacterium
CGAAACGGCAAAAAGGGCGAGGAAGAAGTCCTCAAGTCGAAGGTCACCAAGAAGCCGGTTGCCGAGATCATCAAGGTTGGAACCAAAAAGGAAGAATCGAAGTCCGATTCCAAGAGCTCGGACTCCAAGTCAAAGGCACCAACCGGCAATATCTCCTCCACTTGGGCAGCATTGGCCAAGTGTGAGTCAGGTGGTAACTGGTCAATCAACACCGGTAACGGTTACTACGGCGGCCTGCAGTTCTCCGCTTCCTCATGGCGTGGAGCCGGTGGTACAAAGTACGCACCGTTGCCACACCAGGCAAGCGCCCAGGAACAGATTGCTACCGCTGAGAAGCTGCGCGCTAACGGTGGATGGGGCCACTGGCCACACTGCTCGTCCAAGCTTGGACTGCGCTAAGCCCTGAAATAACTTTTGACGCGACGCGTCCACCCTCACCGGGTGGGCGCGTCGCGTCGCGTTCGCAGTGCCCGCGGACTGAACTAGAATTGTAGCTGTGATGTCTAAGGAATCTTTGCCCCTGCTTGGGGCTACCGAAATCCGTCGACTGGCCGAGGAACTTGGGATTCGTCCCACTAAAACCCTCGGGCAGAACTTTGTGATTGATGGAAACACGATCCGCAGGATCGTAGCCACAGCGAATGTCTCGCCAGACGAGACAGTTCTTGAAGTTGGTCCGGGCCTCGGTTCGTTGACCCTCGGCATCATGGACGCCGCCGCGAAGGTGGTGGCGGTCGAGATCGATCCGCCGCTTGCCAAGCGGTTGCCGCAGACGATGGCGGAGATGCGCCCGGGCCGTGAGGAAGACCTGACGGTGATCCTCAGCGACGCCATGAAGATCAGCGAACTTCCCGGAAACCCCACCGCGTTGGTCGCCAACTTGCCATATAACGTCGCGGTGCCAGTGGTGCTGCACCTGATGGAACACTTTGAATCCATCAAGCACGGTCTGGTGATGGTCCAGGACGAGGTTGCAGACCGAATGTGCGCTGCACCCGGTAATAAGACCTACGGTGTCCCCTCGGTGAAGGGCGCCTGGTATGGCACCATGCGCAAGGCCGGCGTTATTGGCATGAACGTCTTTTGGCCAGCACCGAAGATTCATTCGGGACTGGTGGCTTTCACCCGCGATAAAGACCGCACTGATGCGCCAGACCGCAAAGAAGTTTTTGCCATTATCGATGCGGCTTTTGCCCAACGCCGCAAGACCTTGCGTGCTGCTTTGTCAGGCTGGGCAGGTTCAGGTGCTCGCGCAGAACAGATCTTGCTGGCCGCGGGTATCGATCCGAAGGAACGTGGCGAGAAGCTGGACGTTGAAGGCTTCATCTCGATCGCTCGGGCAGCCCACACAGTGCCGGCCCTAGAACAGACCGAAAAATAATAATGGTCAAACAACGAGTCATCACTACCGCCCCAGGGAAGATCAACTGTTATTTTCGGGTGGGACCGCCTCGTGAAGACGGCTACCACGAGGTCGCTAGCCTCTATGTGGCGGTCTCCCTGCTGGAGCAGATTGAAGCGACACTGCGTGAAGACGGCGAGTTGCAGCTGAGCCTTGAACCGGGTTCTCCTGTGGTCTCTGATCCTGATAACTTCCCGCTGGGCCCTAACAACCTCGTATGGAAAGCTGCGCAGCTTCTGCGCGAGCATACCGGGTGCACCTTGGGTGCTAACCTGCACATCACCAAACGCGTTCCCATTGCCGGAGGCATGGGCGGCGGTTCCGCAGATGCGGCAGCCGCATTGGTAGCTTGCAATGAATTGTGGGGCACCGGGCTGGACCGTGAGGAGCTTGGACGACTGGGTGCACGGCTAGGAGCCGACGTTCCCTTTGCCCTGATGGGCGGGGCCGCTATAGGTTTGGGCATCGGCGACCAGCTGGCCCCCTTGCTCACCCGAGCAAAAACCCAGTGGGTATTGATTCCCGCAAGCTTTGGCCTGTCCACCCCTCGGGTCTACTCGATGCTGGACCGATTGCGCGCGGGCCAAGACGTTGAAGTACCGCAAGAGATTGATCCGCAGGTGCTCAAGGCGCTGATGGCCGCAGATGCCGAAGCGCTGTCGCAATTGCTGGTCAATGATCTGACTCAAGCGTCGTTGGCTTTGGCACCCGAGTTAGGAACTGTGCGAGACCTCGCCGAAGGCGCGGGAGCGCTGCGCGCAATGGTCTCCGGTTCGGGCCCAACCCTCGTGTTGCTGGTGCGAGACGCAGAGCATGCCCGGCAGGTAATGACCCAACTTGGAGATGAGGTAGGCGTTGCCACACTGATGGTCACTGCACCTGCTCCAGGGGCCCGGGTTGAACTTTCCGAGTAATAGTCCAGAGCCTTGCCAGAGTTCCGGGTCGACTCTAGAGTGATTCCAGAACCATAAAGTGAGCGTGGTTCATTTATCCGTTGCGGACGAAAGAATCACATGATCAATGGCCAAGTTTCCCATTGGTGGGAACAAATCGGGTTGCCCGCTGCACGCCCAACGCTGAATGAATCACTTGACGTTGATGTAGCCATCGTGGGCGGTGGATTTACCGGTCTATGGAGCGCTTACTATTTGAAGCAGGCCGAACCCTCCCTGCGCATCGCAATTTTGGAACAACGGCACGTCGGTTATGGCGCCTCGGGACGAAACGGTGGCTGGTTAACCAACACTATTACCGGTGGGCGCGCACAATATCTGAAATCCCATGGACGTCAGGCCGCTGCAGACTTTCAGCTAGCCATGAATCACACGGTCGCTGAAGTGATCCGGATCTGCCGGGCGGAGCAAATCGAGGCAGATATCTTGCCTGGCGGGGAATTCGAAGTTGCCTACAACGCAGCACAGTTTGCCCGGCTGCGGGAATTTGTTAGGGCCGAAAATTCTTGGGAACACACCGATGTGCAACTGCTGTCGCAGCATGATGCAACAGCGAAAATCGGTGTCGAAGGTGCACTGGGTGCTGCTTGGCATCCTCATGCCGCACGGATTCAGCCGGCAAAACTCGTCAGTGGCCTAGCTGCGATAGTCGAGTCCCTCGGTGTAGAAATCTATGAGAATACCCGGGTGACTGAAATTCGACCCCATCAACTGGATTTTGCGGGTGGTCAGGTGGCTGCGGAATTTATCATCCGGGCGACAGAAGGTTTTACCGCCGGGCTCAAAGGGCACAAGCGGCTCTGGCTTCCGATGAATTCGTCAATGATCGCCACCGAGCCTCTAGGGACAAATTTTTGGGACGAAGTCAATTGGAGCCAAGGCGAAGTCCTTGGCGACTTCGCCCACGTTTACATGTACGCGCAACGCACAGCGGATGACCGAATTGCCATCGGCGGGCGCGGCGTTCCATACAAGTATGGTTCCCGGACGGATCTTGATGGACAAACGCCAGAAGCGAGCATTAGAGGGTTGCAAGAAATTTTGCATACTTTCTTTCCGCAAACACGGCATACCAGCATCGATCATGCCTGGTCCGGGGTGCTTGGGGTTCCACGTGATTGGGCGGCAACCGTTGGGCTCGATTCACACAGCGGCATCGCTTGGGCAGGAGGGTACGTTGGTACCGGGGTGGCCGCCACTAATCTTGCGGGCCGTACCTTGCGGGACTTGGTGTTAGGACGGAGAACTGAGTTAGTTGAGCTGCCGTGGGTAAA
>DNHA01000228.1:18308-21047 GCA_003486025.1 Micrococcaceae bacterium
CATCAAACGAGACTGTGGGAACCCGAACCTTTGCGATGGATTGCTACTAAAGGACTCTATGCCGCCTATGGACTGGCAGACCGGCAAGAGACTAAGGGCCGTTCGCAGACTTCACCGATCGCTCATTTCGCGGATCTGGTGACCGGTAAGCGCTAAGGCTTTGACCTGGCACTCTAGCCGTGCCAAGGTGCTACGGGCAGAACTGATCCCAGATCATGGGCCGGGATCCCTCTGCTGCGCACTTTTTAACTAGTTTTGTTTCGCAGATGCGACCCGATTGGTTGTTCGCGACTTCTCTATACCCTCAGGGGGTACTTGAGATATACCCAGTAGGGGTATATGCTCTAGGTGTAGGCAAGCTGGTGAGCGTTGGTCTCCGGTTGCCATGATTACAACTCGTAAGACGAAGAAATTACGAGCAAAATACAACTTACGGAGGAAGCCATGAGCTCCAGCATCACTTTGAAAATTGACGGCTTGACCTGTGGGCACTGTGTCTCTTCGGTCACTGAAGAGCTGCAGGAAATAGCCGGGGTTAGCGCGGTCGAGGTTGACCTTGTAGTTGGTGGAACATCTACTGCGACGGTTGCTACCGAGACGCAGGTGGAGAATTCTGCATTCGAAGCAGCTATTTCCGAGGCCGGATATAACCTCGTCTCTGTTGACGCCTAAAGGGTGGCCCCACGGGCGAGGTCCAGTGCATTAAGCCGCAGCCAGATGTGAGAAAGAAATGGAATCATGAGTAACGACACTGCATTCCCCGCCAACCAGCGCATAGTCGAGTTGGACATCCAGGGAATGACCTGTGCCTCTTGTGTGGGTCGGGTCGAGCGCAAACTGGGCAAGATAGAAGGCGTTGAAGCGTTGGTCAACTTGCCGTTGGAATCAGCACGCATCACCGTTCCGCAAGACGTGAGCGACGAAACTTTGATCTCAACTGTGGAGTCGGCCGGTTATAAAGCCAGCCTCAAGGTTGACCAGTACGCGAAGCCATCGGCTTCAACGCTGCATGACGGTGATCAAGAAGTTTTCGAATCTCCGGCGCAGCTTGAACCAATTCCCGCGAAAACAGCGCCAGCGGTCGGTGCGGACCTGAAGAAACGGCTGATTGTAGCTGCCATCTTCACCACTCCGCTCTTTGTCATTTCCATGATTCCCGGTGCCCAATTCCCGCATTGGGGTTGGGTGGCGCTGGTCCTGGCTACGCCGGTCACTTTCTGGTCGGCCTGGCCATTTCACCGAGCGGCCGCGATCAATGCACGCCACTTCGCCTCCACCATGGATACCTTGGTGTCCATCGGTGTCCTAGCCGCTTACTTCTATTCGCTGTGGCAGTTGATTGCAGATCCTAATATCACCGCCCACACCGGCATGCCGATGAGCGAGCATGCCTTGTACTTCGAAACTGCCGGCGTGGTAGCGACTTTCCTACTGCTTGGACGGTGGCTGGAAGCACGCGCCAAAGCCCGCGCGGGTGACGCATTAAAAACGCTGCTGGATCTGGGAGCCAAAGAAGCTACCCTGATCCGCGACGGGGTGGAAACGAAGGTTTCGGCCGCTACTCTGGTGCCCGGAGACGAATTCATTGTGCGTCCAGGGGAGAAGATCGCCACAGACGGCTTTGTGGTCTCCGGGCACTCGGCGGTAGATACCGCGCTGGTGACAGGTGAATCGGTCCCCGTAGAAGTTGGCCCGGATGATACGGTCACCGGAGCTACGATCAATACTTCAGGTGCGCTAGTCATTCGCGCTACCCGAGTGGGTCAGGACACCACGTTGGCGCAAATGGGACGTTTGGTCTCCGAGGCGCAGACCGGCAAGGCTCCGATTGCCCGGCTGGCGGACAGGATCTCCTCGGTATTCGTACCTATTGTGCTGGTTATTGCTCTCGGGACCTTTGTGGCTCGGTTGCTTGTTGCCGGAGATATGGGTGCTGCTGTTGCTGCCTCGGTTGCGGTGCTGGTTATCGCTTGCCCCTGTGCATTAGGTCTGGCAACGCCTATTGGATTGCTGGTTGGTACTGGGCGGGGAGCCCAGCTAGGTATCCTGATTCGTGGTCCGCAAGTTCTGGAGGACACGCGGAAGGTTGACACGGTTCTGCTGGATAAGACCGGAACCGTTACCGAGGGAAAACTTGCGGTCACGGCCACCACCGCGGCTGACGGGTTTGCGGAAAGCACTGTTTTGGCACTGGCAGGCGCTGCCGAGTCCAGCTCCGAGCACCCAATTGCCCAGGCGATTGTCGCGGCCGCTAGAGCTGATGGCGACCTGTTGGGATCAAGCGATTTCAGCTCGGCCGCGGGCGGCGGTGTTCGCGCGGTAGTTGACGGACAGACGGTGGTGGCAGGGCGCGTCAGTTGGTTGAAAGACAATGGTATTGAGTTGACCCAGGGGCAGCATGCGGATCTGGCAGCTGCGCAACAAGCCGGTGCTACGTCGATCATAGTCGGCGTTGACGGGGTCTTCGCGGGGTTGGTCAACTTGACCGATACCATCAAGGAATCCTCTGCGGCCGCTATCGTCAGGCTCAAGGATTTGGGACTGCGCCCGGTGCTGCTCACCGGTGACAATAGGGCGGTGGCCGAACTCGTGGCGGCTAAGGTAGGCATTGCACCCGAAGATGTCTTCGCTGATGTCTTTCCCGAGGGCAAGGCCGAAGCCGTGCGTAAGCTCCAAGCGCAAGGCAAGGTTGTAGCCATGGTGGGTGACGGTGTTAATGATGCCCCTGCCTTGGCTCAG
>DNHA01000092.1 GCA_003486025.1 Micrococcaceae bacterium
TGCAGCGTGCAGTTGATGAGCATGTCGTGTTCGGCCAAGAACGGCGCCAAGGGCACCTTGCCGGATTCGGTGGTCACTTCGCCCAGGTTAGGGCCGTCATCGTGTTCGAACTGCACCATGTCCACCGCGTGGATGGGTGAGGCCACCGCTGCCACGGCACGCGAGGTAAGCACCTTGATCTCATTTACACCGTGCGCCCGCAAAGCGGTCACCGCGCCGCGAGCGGTCGCGCCGAATCCAATGACCACTGCAGACAGCCGGCGCCCGTAGTCTCCGGTCACCCCGCACAGCTGCATGGAATGAAGTACCGAAGCGTAGCCGGCAAGCTCGTTGTTCTTGTGGAATACATGAAGCCCAAAGCTTCCGTCGGCACCCCAGTGGTTCATCGCTTCGAAGGCGATCAGCGTCAGCTTCTTGTCTACCGCCAGTTGGGTGAGTTTCTGATCCTGGACGCAGTGTGGCCAGCCCCAGAGGATTTGTCCTTCACGCATTTCTTCGAGGTCTGCATGCTGCGGTTTAGGCAGCAGCACGATATCTGCGGTTTTCATGATTTCGCTTCGTGAGGCAATTTTGCCTACCAACGGTGCGAGTTGTTCGTCATCGATGCCGCAGGCCAGCCCGTATCCGGTTTCCACCATCATTCGCTTGCGGAAGCGCTCTTCGATGCGCTCAAAGTGCATCGGGTGGATCGGTAAACGCCGTTCATCGGTCTTCTGCGAAGTTGCAATGACACCCAGTGACAGGCCATTTGTCGAATTCATGCGTTGTTTTCTCTTTCTTTGTGGAGCAGGCCACAATAGACCACCCCATACAGCTCACGGTACAGTGCCGTACCAAACGCCAGACTTATCACGACGCATTCGAGCCGATGGGGAGGCGAGAAAAACGCGGACTCAGTGGGCGGGCTGCGGGGAGAACTGGGCGAGTTGTTCTACCACCCATGGGCTGAACGCCCAGGGGGTTTGCGACACCGAGGTTTCGAGGTTCTGCACCTTCACCCACTGGTAATCCATGACTTCGTCAGGATTAGGTGCCAGTTCGTTGTCCAGCGTCGCGACGAAGACCGGGCATCGTTCGTTTTCCACGATGCCCGAAGCATCTACGGCACGGTAGGCAAAGTCCGGCAGTACCACGCTCGGTTCGCTGATGCGCGCGCCTAGTTCATGTGCTGCGTGGCGGCGTACCGCTTCCTCGATTGGTTCCCCTGGCATCGGGTGTCCACAGAAGGAATTGGTCCAGACCCCTGGCCAGGTAAGCTTCGACAGTGCCCGGCGGGTGATGAGCAATTGGCCTTGGGAGTTGAACAGATAACAGGAAAACGCCTGATGCAAGGCGGTGTTTTCGGTGTGCACCAATTCCTTGGGACATGCGCCAATTGGTTCGCCGTCCTCGGAGAGCAAGATGACGTCCATGAAGTGAGCACTTCCTTAGCTTCGTGGTTCGCCTAGGCGAACATGGTGGTGTAAATAATCAGCATAGTAAGCAAGAAGCCACAGAGGTAATTTACCCACAGGAACCTCTTCCATGCCCGGTTGACTTCTTGGGAATTTGCATCCGTGACCCGCAGGTAAGGCAACGCATTGAGCAGGTATGGGATGACCAGTAATGCGGCGGCGGCCGAGGGCCAGCGGAGTCCCAGAACCAGCAATGCCCCGCCCACTAGGTAGGCAATTAAAACCAAGTGCAGGGTCAATCGTGCGCCAAGCACTGTGGCAATGGATCCGAGCTGCCCTTCACGGTCAGGAATGATGTCCTGGATGGCGCCCAGTGCATGGCTGGCCATTCCCCAGAGCAAGAATGCGGCGAATACGCACCATTGGGTGCTTCCCACGGCGCTTCCTGCCAGCACCCAGCCGTAAACCGCAGGCGAGAGAAAATGTATCGAGCTGGTTAAGGAGTCGAGGCCAGGGCGTTCCTTAAAACGCAGCTTCGGTGCACTATAGGCCAGGACCGCAAACAGGCTGATCAGCAAGATGATATTTGAAAGCGCCGTACCACCGAGCAGCAGTGCCACGACAAACGGCAGCGCACTGATCAGGCTTGCGGCGAGGATCATGCGGTGCTTGCTCTTGGATAACAGCGCTCCCTCAATGCCTCCCTTGCGTGGATTGCGCAGATCAGATTCATAGTCAAAGACATCGTTGACCCCATACATGAGCAGGTTGTATGGGAAAAGGAAGAACACGGTACCAACCACCAGCAGCCAGTCAATGCGCTGTCCAGCAATCAAGTAGGCGGCTGCGAATGGGTAGGCGGTGTTCACCCAGGACACCGGGCGGGAGGTCGCTAAAATAGCCCGGATCATTTGGCCGCCTCCTCGTGGGCAGTTGGCTTGCCGCCAAAGAGCCACCAGAGCGCTGGCATCAAAATCACCGCGGCGAGCGGGTAGAGAAAGTCCTCTAGAGGCGCTCGTCCCAGATACAGGCCAAGCAAGGTCTGCTGCCCATAATCAAAGAGCCCGGCGGCAATCATCACATTGTCAAAGACGGCGGTGAGCACCAGCATGATGCCCAGTGCCATCCCGAGTACGGCGAGCGCTTGGCCGTACGCGATCCGTTTGACCGCAAAAACTGCCAGCAGCAACAGTGCCGCGGCAGCGACAAACCATAATCCCATTTCAAGAAACATTGTGACCTCCGGTGGTCCTCGCTTGGTTCCTGCGCGGTGCGCGGCGTACCACCGGCAGGCCGGTGACCACGACCATGGTGGAATAGCACAGGAATATCAGGAAGAAGACTTCTTCCAGCGGCAGTTGTTCGGCCACCATGATTCCTGTCATCAGCTGTGAATCCCGGTGCAGGAAGATCCCCTGGCTAATGGCCAGAACATCCCACAACAGGAAGAACGCCGTGCCCAGAATCAGGCTCAGTAGTGCGGCCAGCGGCTTGGCAAAAATGAAGAGCTTGAAGCGCGCATCAATGAGGGCCATGCAGGCAAGCAGTCCCAGCAGGATCAGCAGATAAATCACAGCTTCACCCCATATTTCTGAGTCCACCAGGTCTCATCGATGGCTCCTGGAGTGCTGATGCCGTTGACTGCCTTTGCGGCCAGTTCCCCGCTGATCAAGCACATGGGTACGCCGATACCCGGGCGTACCGAGCTTCCGGCGAAGTAGAGACCGGAGACTTTGCTGCTGCGGTTCTGCGGGCGTAAAAATGCACTTTGCCCCAGGGTGTGCGCCAGTCCTAAAGCGGAGCCTTGGAAGGCGCCGTATTGGCTGGCGAAGTCTGCTGGTCCGATGCTCTGGCGCACCACAATGCGTTCTCGCAGATCTGAGATCTTGCCCCACTGCGCCAATTGGTCGATGGCCGCGTCAGCTACCCGTTCCACCCTCGCATCTCCTTGGCCGTCGGCTCCCCCGCTACCCCATTGCGGCAAGGCGGGCGCCGGTACC
>DNHA01000091.1:0-3901 GCA_003486025.1 Micrococcaceae bacterium
GGGGCCGTGTGATTCGCCCGCCGTCAACCAACGCAACATGGATTCCATTTTGCCATGACATGGCTTCTTTAACCGCGTCGATGAAGCCCAAGTGAGTGATACATCGCATTTGTGACGTTCTGGCGGGTTGGCTCATCGAAGGGTACAGCGCTGAAAAGCCGGGCTTGTTCCACCGCTTGGTGCACCAGCATGTGAAGCCCGGAAATCACCGTTCCAGCCCAGTTGCCGGCCAATTCGCTCGGCCAGGGGTCATAGGCGACATCCAGGAGCACGCCGTGCCCGGCGCCCAGCGGCGCCACCCAGCTGTCCGCCGCACGCGGCGGCAGGGTGCTGATGACCAGTGGATCGCCGGTAATTCCGCGCTCGGCCAGCTGCGTGACTTCAACGAGCTCTACGCGCATTCCGAGTACTTGGGCCAAGGCGTGGGCGCGGCCCGCGCGGCTGGCATCACGGACCACCAGTTTCAGCTCGGCAGTGCCCAGTTCAGCGGCGGCTTCAATGGCTGCCAGGGCGGTATTTCCCGCGCCAAGTATGGTGGCCTGGCTGCTGTGCGCCACGCCGGCGTCGGCCAAGGCCCGCACGATTCCAGCAACATCGGTGTTTTCCCCGAAGAGCCTTCCATCGCGGCTTACCACAATGGTGTTCAGCGCACCGAGCCGGGCCACGCGGTCCGAGACCTCGTCCATCAGCGGCACGAAGACATCTTTGAGCGGCATCGTCACCGAGCAGCCAGCCCACTGGTTTCCACGCAGACCTTGCGCAAATTCTCCCGCCTGGGCGGGGGCCAGCTCGATCGCCTCGTAGGCAATGTCTGCGCCGAGCAGCGCATAGGCGGCCCGGTGCAGGATCGGGGACTTGGAATGGCTGATCGGCTGGCCGAGCACCGCCGCGCGCATCATTTGCAGACTTCTGGGTTTGCGTCGCACCAGGCGCTGAACTGTGCGTGGTTCACCTGATGTTCGGCGTAGGTGGAGGCGAACTTCGTCTCACCGGTCTGGGTGTTCACGGTGACCCAATAGTAGAAGCCGTTATCCTGCGGGTTCACGGCGGCGTTGATCGCCGAGGTGGCCGGGGATCCGATCGGAGTCGGTGGCAGGCCGGTGTGCACGTAGGTGTTGTACTTATTGCCTGCGTCCTGCTTCTCCGCCTTGGTGAACTGCAGCGAATAGCGGTTCAGCCCGTAAATCACGGTGGAGTCGGTCTGCAGCAGGCCATGAGTTTCATTATTGTTCGGGTCCAGCCGGTTCTGGATGGCTCCGGAAACGACCTCGTAGTCCTTCGGGGTGGCTTCCGCCTGCAAAATGGAGGCGATCTTCAGCGCCCGGTAGCCTTCGCCCAGGTCGCTGACGCCGGCATCGGCCAACGCCTTCTTGGTGGAGTCGACCATGGTTTTCAGTACTTCCTCGGCCTTGGTGTCCAACGGGAAGCGGTATTCTCCGGGGTGCAACCAGCCTTCGAGGTTTATCGATTCCTTGGGCAGCCCGAACTNNGAACTTGCCTGGCTGCTCAGCCAGCTTCTTCAGGGCCGCAAGCTTCAGTCCTGAACCCTTGGATATCTCTTCCAACGTGGCACCCAGGCGCATATTTGCCTTCAGCCCGATGTAGAAGACCTTATCTGGACGTTTGTCGATCAGCTCCTCCGCAGCCGCAGCGGCAGGCATCTGCGTTTTGAGCAGGTAGGTTCCCGGGTGGATGAGCTTGCTTTTGGCATCGGAATTGTCGATGGCCGACATGAACAGCTTGTCGCTGGCCACCACGTCAAGCTCCTCGAGCTTGCGCGAAATGAGCGCCGGACCCCACCCGTCCTCCACGGTGAATTCCACCGCTTGGCCGCCAGGACCTGGGTAATCGTCGGGGTTGAACTGCTTGTACAGCGAGCGGATGAAGTAGAAGGATCCGGCGACAACCACAGCAAAAATCAGGAAAGTTGCCAGCATCACCAAGTTCCGGCGGCGCTTGCTGCGCTTTTTACGCGACTTGCCTCCGGTGCCGGCCGANNGCCGGCACGCACCGTCTGGTGCGGGCCGGGCTCGCCGGGATACCCGGATGCGGACTGGGCGAAATCCTGTGCGGCTGGGGCGGAGTCCAGTTCAGCAGCCGCTGCTGAGCCAGCGGCCGCATCAAGATACACTCCCCCACCGGTCAGCTCCGGGCTGGAAGCCTCGGGCAAAACCGAGCGTTGCCCGGCAGCAAAACGTGCGTAAAGCTCGGAGTGGGTTTCACGCTGCCGTTTGCGGCGGGCTTCATCTCGCATTAATTCTCCCAAGTGGTTTCTCGCGTCGCGCCGTTATTTCAACACGATACGGCTGGCTTGCACACGCACGGAGTTGCGACGCATTTCAAGCACCTGTTGCAGGATTTCGACGGCGGCCACCTGGTCAACGACCTGGCGGTGATCTTGCATGCGCCGACCTGAGGCATGCAATGAACGATGGGCACTGACGGTGCTCAAACGTTCATCAACCAAAAAAATGCCAACTTCGATTTTAGCCTCATTTGCCTCTTCCGCCAAGGCAATCGCGTAGTCACGAGCCACTTTAGTGGATTCAGTTGAGTTTCCGGCCAGTGATTTCGGTTCGCCGATGAACACCTCGGACACACCCCGGTCAACGATCATGCGCAAGAGCATGCGTCGATCGGAGTTCTTCTTCAGGTCCCTGCGCAGCGTCATCACCGGGGTGGCGAGGATTCCGGAGGGATCGGACACGGCGACGCCGACGCGGGCCAGGCCCACGTCGACGCCGAACGCAATATCAGCCATTGGCAAGTGCCGCCCGAATTGCTGCCAGCGCGTCATCGATCTTTGACACGTCCTGGCCGCCGCCCTGAGCCATATCGTCCTTGCCGCCGCCGCCGCCGCCGAGCACTCCGGTTGCGGTGCGAACCAGCGCGCCGGCCTTGAAGCCGTGGGCGCGGGCTTCTTCGTTAGTCACCGCGAGCACCAGCGGACGGGCGTTCGACTCGCCGATCAGCACGATGACCGCCGCTTCGCTGCCGAGCTTGCCGCGCAGATCCAANNAGCGCGTCGGCCGAATCAATGGTCCCGGCATTGTGCGCCAGCAGCCGGGTCCGGCCGATGGTCTCGACCTTCTCCAGCAGCGTTGCCGACTGCGCGAGCATCGCCTGGCTCTTCAGCTCGGCGATCTGCTTCTCCGCTGCCTTCAGCTTCGACACGGTGTCATTAACTCGCTCGGACACCTGGTTTGACGGTACCCGGAAGAGGCCGGACAGCTCGGAAACGAGGGCACGCTCGGCCGCTCCGTGGCGGAACGCCTCCATGCCTACCAGTGCTTCGACGCGGCGGTTGCCCGAACCGACCGAGGCTTCGGAGAGCAAGGTGAGCTGGCCGATGCGCGAGGTGGTTGGCACGTGGGTGCCACCGCACAGCTCGCGGGACCAGGCGCCGTTCATCTCCACGACGCGCACCGCGCTGCCGTACTTTTCACCGAACAGGCTCATCGCGCCGAGCTGCTGCGCCTCGGCCAAAGCCATCTCGTTGGTGACCACCTGGTGGTTGGCGGCGATCGCGAGGTTCACGACCTCCTCAACCTCGGTACGTGCCTGGGCCGAGAGTGCCTCGGTCCAGGAGAAGTCGAAGCGCAGGTAGCCGGCCTTGTTGAACGAACCGGCCTGGGTGGCGGTGTCGCCCAGTAATTGGCGCAGCGCGGCATGCACCAGGTGGGTGGCCGAGTGGGCCTGCTCACCGGAGTGGCGGCGGATCGCGTCAACCTGGGTGCGTACCAGCGCCTCGGCGGGAAGTTCGCCCTCGCGCACGATGGCCTTGTGCACGTTCAGCCCCTTCACCGGAGCCTGCACGTCGGTGACCTCCAGGACAAAGCCGTCGCCGGTGATCAAGCCGATATCGCCGGCCTGGCCGCCGGATTCGGCGTAGAACGGGGTC
>DNHA01000091.1:3955-4837 GCA_003486025.1 Micrococcaceae bacterium
CTACCGCACCGTTGGAGACGATGCCGCGGATCTTCGATTCACCTGTGAGCGTGTCATAGCCGGTGAAGTTGACCTTGCCGGCTTGGGCCAACTGGTTGAATACGCTCAGATCGGCGTGCCCGCCCTTTTTGGACTTGGCGTCCTTCTGCGCACGGGTGCGCTGTTCGGACATCAGTTCGCGGAAGCGCTTCTCATCGACCGCAAGCCCCGCCTCGGAAGCGATTTCCAAGGTCAGGTCAATCGGGAATCCGAAGGTGTCATGCAAGGTGAAAGCGTCATCGCCGGAGAGGTTGTGCCCTTCGGCCTGAGCTGATTTCAGCGCATCGTCGAGCCGGATGGTGCCCGAGGCGATGGTGCGGCTGAAGGCGCGCTCCTCTGCGTAGGCGATGCGTGCGATACGTTCGAAGTCTTCGGCGACGATCGGGTAGACACCCTTCATCGCGTCGCGCGAGACCGGCAGCAGCTCGGGCAGTACCGCGGTGTCCACACCCATCAGGCGCAGTGCGCGCACCGCACGGCGGATCAGCCGGCGCAGGACGTAGCCGCGGCCTTCATTGCCCGGGGTGACGCCGTCGGAGATGAGCATCAGCGAGGAGCGGGTGTGGTCAGCGATCATGCGCAGACGCACGTCGTTGGCGTGGTTCGGATCTGCCGGGTCCTCGGTGGAGGTGTAGGCGATGCCAGCGAGTTCCGCGGCCTTGTCAAGCACCGGGCGCAGCTGATCGGTCTCGTACATGTTCTCCACGCCCTGCAAGATCATTGCCAGGCGTTCGAGCCCCAGACCGGTATCGATGTTGCGCTTGGGTAGTTCCCCGGCAACGTCGAAGTCGGTTTTGGAGCGTACCGCGGAGAGCCGGTACTGCATGAAGACGAGGTTCCAGA
>DNHA01000091.1:4853-5016 GCA_003486025.1 Micrococcaceae bacterium
CCTTTCCACACCGTATTCCGGGCCGCGGTCGTAGTAGATTTCCGAGCAGGGGCCGCCGGGGCCGGGCTGGCCGGTGTTCCAGTAGTTATCTTCCTTGCCGGTGCCTACCACGCGTTCGGCAGGCATGCCGATCTCGTCTTCCCAGATGCGGCGGGCCTCGGTG
>DNHA01000091.1:5066-6191 GCA_003486025.1 Micrococcaceae bacterium
GTCTTTTTCGTCGCCGTCCTCGTAGACGGTGACCCAGAGCCGAGCCTTATCCAGCCCGTAACCGCCGTCCTCGATCGAACCGGTCAGCAGTTCCCAGGCGAAGTGGATGGCTTCGCGCTTGAAGTAATCGCCGAAGGAGAAGTTTCCGCACATCTGGAAGAAGGTGCCGTGGCGCGAGGTCTTGCCGACCTCTTCGATGTCACCGGTGCGAATGCACTTCTGCACCGAGGTAGCGCGCGTGTATGGCGGCTCTTCCTGCGCGGTGAGGTAAGGGATGAACGGGACCATGCCGGCCACCGTAAAGAGCAGCGAAGGGTCAGATGAGACCAGCGACGCGCTGGGTACCGCCGTGTGCCCCTTGGAGACGAAGAAGTCTACCCAGCGGCGTGCAATTTCCTGCGTTTTCATCGTGTTACGGATGGTCCCTTCACTTAGCGGTGTCCACGCCTAAGGCGGAACGTAGTTCTACTTCGCGGGAGTTCATTCCCTCACGGAATGCTCCCACTACCTCCGAGATGCGATCGGCATACTTACCGACCTGACGGTTCAGTGCCGCCCCGGAGGATACTTCGGTGTATTTCTTGGTGGCGAGGACTCCGACGCCCACGCCAATGACAACCCACAAAAGCTTCTTCATTCTAGTCTCCCCTAACGGCTACGGCGGCCCTTGCCGCTGGCATTCGCGTTCATCGCTGCCTTCACACCCGAGGTGAAAGCTGCGACCTTGATCAGTGGCTTGCCCACCGTGGCTGCCACCAAGGAGGACAGCGCGGAGACGTTGGCGCTCGCATCGGAGACGTTTGAGGTGATCGCGTCGACCTTCTTGAGCTGGTCATTGGTCGTGGCCACCGTGTTGGCAACCTCGCCGATCAGCGGTGTGGTCCCGTCGGAGAGGTCCTTGATCGAGTTGCGAAGCTCATCAAACACCTTGCCCAACTTGATAATTGGTACGGCCAGCAGTGCCACCAAGATGGCAAAGACGCCGGCCGCGATGAGCCCTGCAATATCCGAACCCGACATGTGCTTCCTCTTCTGCTTTGGGTGCTTGCTGCCAGTCCACCTTATCGAACCGGAGGCGATTAAAGGTAGTTAAGCCAGTGGCCCGCAACCGAGTCGGTTGCGGGA
>DNHA01000091.1:6251-10666 GCA_003486025.1 Micrococcaceae bacterium
CACACTAAGTTTAGCGTGCGTAGTACTCGACCACGAGGTTCTCTTCGCAAGTCACTGGGATCTCTGCGCGCTCAGGAGTGCGCAGGTAGGTAGCCTGCAAGGCTTCCAGCTTCACGTCCAGGTAAGCAGGAACTGCTGGAAGCACGGTTGCGTGCTCGCCGGCTGCTGCCATCTGGAAAGGAACCATCTTCTCGCTGCGTTCGTGCACGTGGATCAGCTGACCCGGCTGCACCTTGAACGATGGGCGGTCCACGCGCTGGCCGTTAACCAGGATGTGACGGTGCACAACCAGCTGACGGGCCTGCTGGATGGTGCGGGCGAAGCCTGCACGCAGAACCAAGGCGTCTAGGCGGGACTCGAGCAGTGCCAACAGGTTGTCACCGGTCTGGCCACCAAGGCGCTTTGCTTCCTTGAAAGCGTTGAGCATCTGAACTTCGCGGATGCCGTACTGGGCACGAAGACGCTGCTTCTGACGCAGACGAACTGCGTAGTCGCTGTCCTGCTTCTTGCGGGCACGGCCATGCTGGCCGGGACCGTAGGGACGACGCTCCATGTACTTTTCAGCTTTTGGAGTCAGGGCAAGGCCGAGTGCGCGCGAGAGGCGCACGGTACGGCGGGCACGGGCGTTAGCCATAAGTGTGTCCTTTTCGTTTTAGCGACGGAATCTACTGGCCTCCGGGACGGAGAGTGTTGGGGCGTCGCGGCCCTCGACCACTGCAACCTGCCGTGTCGCGATTCCTCGCAACAACGACATGGCTTGCCAGCCAAAGATCAAGTCTACACGAACCAAGGGCCCACGAAGGTGTCCTGTAACGCAGCTCGCTATCGTTTCTTCTTGTCTTTGCGGCGGATGATTTCCCGCAGCTTTGCCAGCCGATCGGCCAGCGTGCGCTCGGCGCCGTTGGCCGTCGGGCGGTAGTAGTTGGTGCCGAGCAGATCGTCGGGCAGGTACTGCTGGCTGGCAATCGAATGCGGGGCATCGTGCGAATAGATGTAGCCGACCCCGTGGCCCAGCTGCTTGGCTCCCGGATAATGCGCATCGCGCAAGTGGTCCGGGACCAGCGAGCCCTTGCCCGCGTTCACGTCGGCGATGGCCTCGTTGACCGCGGTATAGGCGGCATTTGATTTCGGCGCGGTGGCCAGATGCACGGTAGCGTGGCCGAGAATCAGCCGTGCCTCAGGCATGCCGATGAGCTGCACCGATTGGGCGGCGGCCACCGCCAGCGGCAGTGCGGTGGAGTCGGCCATGCCGATGTCCTCGCTGGCACTGATCATCAGCCGGCGGGCGATGAACCGCGGGTCCTCCCCTGCCGAAAGCATGCGCGCCAAATAGTGCAGGGCCGCATCTGCGTCGGAGCCGCGGATGGATTTGATGAATGCGGAGATGATGTCGTAGTGCTGATCGCCGTCTTTGTCATAACGCTGCACCGCCTGGTCCATGGCCAGCTGCACATGCTCGTCCTGTATTTCGACAGGCGGTTCCGGCTTGGCCCCGGATGCGTTCCAGGCCACCGCTCCGGCGGCTTCCAGCACCGTCAAGGAACGCCGCGCGTCACCTTGAGCCAGCCGGACGATGGCGTCCCGCTGCGCCTCGGGAAGCACTACCTGCGCGTCAAAGCCGCGTTCGTCCTGCACCGCACGGTCAAGGAGCTGCGCGAGATCGGAATCGGTCAGCGGGCGCAGGGTCAGCAGCAGGGAGCGCGAAAGCAACGGCGAAATCACCGAAAAGGAGGGGTTTTCCGTGGTGGCAGCGACCAGCACCACCACGCGGTTCTCTACCCCGGGAAGCAATGCGTCTTGCTGGGCCTTGTTAAAGCGGTGAATCTCATCGAGGAAAAGCACCGTGGTCACCCCGCGCAGATCGCGGTCATCCTTGGCCTGCTCGATCACCCGGCGGACGTCTTTCACCCCGGCGGTAATCGCCGACAGCTCCACAAATTTCCGGTCCGTGGCGCGGGCAATCACGTGGGCGATGGTGGTCTTGCCGATGCCGGGCGGGCCGTACAGGATCACGCTGGCAGGCCCGGCCAACCCGGTTTCAGGATGCTCAGCGAGCTGCCGCAGCGGGGAGCCGGGACCCAGCAGGTGGCCTTGGCCGACGAGTTCGTCCAGCGTCTTGGGGCGCATGCGTACCGCTAGCGGCGGGCGCGGCCGCTTGATCGAACCGTCATCCAGGGCATCCAGCAAATCGTTCACAGACCCAGCCTACCGATATTCTGATGGTCGCGCGGTGCAGGCCAGCACTTCACCGCCGCCACCCACCGTCTTCTGAAAGGACTTCTTCCATGCGCGCCGTTGTCCAGGTCGCCAGCAACGCCCACGTCGAGATCGAAGGGGAAATCGTCGGCAAACTGGATGCCCCGGGGCTGGTGATTCTTTTGGGTGTGACCCATGACGATGACCAGGACACCGCGCGCAAGGTCGCCGAGAAGATCTGGCAGCTGCGGATCTTGGAGGATGAAACCTCAGCGGCCGGCACCAATGCGCCGCTGCTGGTGATCAGCCAGTTCACGCTCTATGGTTCGGTGCGCAAGGGCCGCCGGCCCTCATGGTCAAATGCCGCTCCCGGTCCGGTTAGCGAACCGCTCTACGAGTACTTCGTGGCGTATCTGCGCGAATTAGGCGCCACGGTTGCAACCGGGAAGTTCGGCGCAATGATGAACGTGTCGCTGACAAACACCGGCCCGTTCACGGTGATCGTGGATTCGGCTGAGCTGGCTTAGCAGCCCGTAGTCTTCACCAGCTGCGCGAGCATATCGAAGTTTGCACGCTGGCTTTCCAGCTCGCTGCGGCCCGAAGCGGACAGTCCGTAGACCTTACGCCCCGGCCCGCCTTGGCCTTCTTCCCATCGGGTTTCGACAAACCCCGAAGCTTCCAATTTCGCCAACGCGGGATAAAGTGTCGCGCCTTTAACCGGCCCGAAACCTCGTTCCTGCAGGGATTTGGACAGTGCGTAGCCGTGGGCTGGCCCCGTGGATAGTTCAGCCATCAAAAGCATCGGAAGCATGGCTCGCTGCCAGCTGCTGGGAAATGGCGACTCCTTACTCATCGCGGCCTTCTTCCAGGCCACGGGCATGGGCGCGCCTTTGAGCAAGTTTTGATTCCACGTATTCTGCGCGATTTGCGGGGCGTAACTCGTACAGAGAAACCGCAGCATAAATCACGATACAAACCGTGAAGAAGATATCCCATCCGCTTCGGTCCGGGGCAAGTAACCCTTCCACGAGGCTGGGGGCGTATAGGCCAACGAGCACCAGTGGCAGCAACCGGAGCATTAACCATCGCCGTTGCAGCGCCTTTGCGGTGTTAACTCCCAGACCGATGGCAAATTCGCCCGGAGTGCCGAATTCTTCGACAATTGTTGGCTCTCCGCGCCCCACGTTCATATTCGACCAGTGTTCCCGGGCCGGTGCCATAACGAAGGCCGCCTCTTTAGCTCGCATTCCATAACGTCCGCGCAGCAAGCGCGTGGATTCGGCAAACCACGCTTCTGGCTCCGTGAAAGCTAAGGCGCCATCAACTGTTGCCGCAGGCTCTTCATCAAATGGCAGCCAAAACACGCCGACAGCCACGGCTATGCCGAGAATCGGTGCCAGCCAGTTGGGCATTGGCAGTGCTTGTTCACCGCCGAATGAGGCGATAAGCGCGGCCACCGCGATGGAAACTGCTATTCCGGACAATCCCAGCGACCATGACCGCGCAAAATTGCCTTTGAGCCGGTACAACCACCACAGGTGCCCGGACAAGGCGATTCCTGTGCCTGCGATTAAGGCCGCTAGTTGCCAAAAGTGCCACGAGTACGAAGCCCATCCGTCGCGAAATCCGACCCAAGCACCAAAACCGGCGCACAGTAGGCCAACAACAAGCCCGAAACCAACGAGCAACAGCATGCTGCTGTTGATAGACATTTCCGAATCCGCGAGCTGCTGGGGTGTTAATCGCGAGTAGGCCCGGACTTCGCCGTATTCACCTGCATCACCAAAGAGATCTTCTGCGCCCTGGCCGCTATCGGTGATGGCAGCCAGCGCATTTTCCAGTTCTTGGACGCTCTGCGAATCGTTGAGGTCATTGAGCCACATCGCAAGGCTGAAGTCCTGCGCCCATGGGCGGTCGCCTTCCGGGAATTGCTCGATGATGGCATTGGGTTCTGCCGGTGCCACGTGGTCTCCTCGGATCGAAATATCTAGGTTGAAAACTAACCTAGTGTTAAAATCGACCTTAATCCACCCTCTGGCCTATTTTTAGGCAAAGAGAAAGCCGGATGGAACGCGCAAGTGCGTTCCATCCGGCTTGCTGAAGAAGTTTGAAGCCTACTTGGCTTCGGCCTTGGCGGTCTCTTCGACCTTCTTCTTCTCTGGTTTGAAGTCGATGCCGGCTTCCTTGCGCTGGGCCGGGGTGATCGGCGCAGGAGCGGC
>DNHA01000038.1 GCA_003486025.1 Micrococcaceae bacterium
GTGGTCAACGTGACCCATGATGGTGATGACCGGAGCGCGCTCTTCGAGCTCGTCCTCGCCTTCAGCCTCAAGTTCGGCGTCAAGGTCAAGGCCGAAGCCTTCGAGCAGTTCCTTGTCTTCATCCTCTGGGGAGACCACTGCAACCTTGTAGCCCAGCTCTGCGCCGAGGACCTCAAAGGTTGCCTCGTCCAGCGACTGGGTGGCGGTAGCCATTTCACCAAGGTGGAACAGCACGGTGACAAGCGCTGCCGGGTTGGCACCGATCTTGTCTGCGAAGTCGGTGATCGATGCGCCGCGGCGCATGCGGATCTCGGTTGCTCCGTTGCCGCGTGGAACGTTTACGCCGCCCAGCGACGGAGCACTCATCTGCTCCAATTCCTGGCGCTTGGCGCGCTTGGACTTGCGCTGCTTGCCGCGTCCTGCGCCGCCCTTGCCGAAGGCACCGCCAACGCCGCCACGGCCACGAGGTGCGCCTGGACGGAATCCGCCACCGGCACCTGGTGCGCCACCGGTACCGCCTGGAGCGCCGCCGCCGCCTGGGCGACCGCGTCCGCCGGCACCCGGACGACCGCCGGCTGCTGGAGCCGGACGATCGGTACGGTTAGGCATCATGCGTGGGGTTGCGCCGCCTGCTGCGGCACCCGGACGTGGGCCACCTGCGCCAGCGCCTGCTGGACGAGGTGCTCCCGCGCCTGCTGGGCGTGGACCGCCCGCGCCGGCACCGGCTGGACGCTGTCCGCCGGCACCCTGTGGGCGTGGACCGCGGCCTGGAGCGCCACCATCGCGTGGTGGGCGTGGACCGCCGGCACCCTGTCCGCCTGCGCCCTGTGGGCGTGGACCGCGACCTGGAGCGCCACCATCACGTGGTGGGCGTGGTCCGCCAGTTCCGCCTTCGCCGCGCATGCCCTGCTGAGCAGAGAATGGCGAGTTGCCCGGACGTGGACCGCCTGGACGTGGGCCACCGGCTCCGGCGCCCTGTGGGCGTGGTGCACGGTTGCCGCCTTCGCGGTTTCCACGGCGTTCGTCGCCGGCTGAGCGCATTCCCTGCTGTGAGGAGAATGGGCTGTTGCCCGGACGTGGGGTGCCTGCTGGCTTAGGTGCTGGCTTTGGACCGGGACGTGGACCGCCTGGAGCCGGAGCCGAAGGAGCCTTGGCCGCCGGGGCCTCGGAGGCTGCTGCCTCTGGAGCCTTAGCTGCTGGGGTCGCTGGAGCAGCAGGTGCCGCTGGCGCAGCCGGAGCTGACGGGGCAACTGGTGCCTTGGCAGCAGGTGCTTCGGCAGCTTTCGGAGCTGGCCGCATACCTGGCTTTGGGCCACCGGCACGTGGTGCTGGCGAAACGCCTGCTGGCTTTGCAGCCGGTGCCGAACCTGGGAAGGCTTCGCGCAGTTTGCGCGCTACCGGAGGCTCGACGGTTGAGGATGCCGAACGAACGAATTCGCCCATATCCTGCAATTTAGTCAATGCTTCTTTTGAAGTAATTCCGAGCTCTTTAGCGAGCTCGTGAACGCGGGGTTTAGCCACATCTCTCCTGTATCGATGTGATCGGCTAGAACCCCGGGTTCAATAAGACTTGGGTGTTCTGGCTGATCAACGTTGTAATTCGTGAAATTCTTCCGTCGCACGGTTAATCACGCAAAACTGATTGTTCATCGTTGTGCGCTCAACTTAGCGGACTCATCGGGTTGCCATCAGATTTCTGACCCGCTTTCATCATGATTGCCAGATAGCCGGCCTTTTACCGACTGATCTTCGTATGCAGCGAACTGCTGTGCCACGCAGGAATCATTCACCGCGCTTCTAAAAGCTCGGGAAAACGCCTTGCGCCGCACAGCATGCTGCACACACTTTTCTGTCCTATGGGTCCAGGCTCCCCGCCCTGAGGCGGCGGCCGAAAGATCCAGTTGCACACCGCGTAGCGGCGCTTCCTGGTTTAATACCCAACGGAGTAGCTCATCTTGAGATGTGATGGTTCGACAGCCAATGCATGTACGTTGCTGATGCAGTTTCATGCGAGCGCCATCCTCACCTTCCACAACTTGTCAACGAGCCAACTACTAGTCTAGCGCGTTTGAGCCTCGGTGCGTGCGTGAGGTTCAGATCACAGGCGCACCGAGGCTGAAAAACGTGCTAAGCAAATCTTTCTTCCACCCAGCGATCTTTGCTGTCCGGAAGAGCAGCTTTTTAAAGCTGTGGTTCCTTACCGCCGGAGACGGCGATGATGTCAATACGCCAGCCGGTGAGCTTGGCGGCCAGACGCGCGTTCTGGCCTTCCTTGCCAATGGCCAGAGACAACTGGCTGTCCGGAACCACAACTCGAGCCCGACGCTCATCTTCATCGAGGATCTCTACCGAGACGACCTTCGATGGAGACAATGCAGCCGCGATGAATCTCGCTGGATCTTCGTTGTAGTCAACGATGTCGATCTTTTCGTCATTGAGTTCGTTCATCACCGAGCGCACGCGGGTACCCATTTCACCGATGCAAGCGCCCTTGGCGTTCACTCCGGCCTGGGTGGCGTGCACCGCGATCTTGGTACGGTGGCCAGCTTCGCGAGCCAGCGCTTCAACAACAACGGTGCCGTCTGCGATTTCCGGAACTTCCATTTCGAAAAGCAGGCGGACCAGGTTTGGGTGTGAACGGGACAAGGTGATAGCCGGACCCTTGGTACCGCGCTCGGCGGACACCACGTAGGAACGCAGTCGCGCACCGTGCACATATCGCTCGCCAGGAGCCTGCTCAACCGGTGGCAGCAGTGCTTCGACGTCACCGATTTTAACCTGCACCATATGCGAGGAATGCCCCTGCTGGATCACACCAGAAATCAGGGTGCCAACACGCGAGGAGTACTCCCCGACAACTACTGCGTCTTCGGCTTCGCGCAGACGCTGCATGATGACCTGGCGTGCGGTGGAGGCAGCAATGCGGCCAAAACCATGCGGGGTGTCGTCAAATTCGCCCAACAGCACGCCAGCATTGTCACGGTCCTCCACGAGGATCGCTACGTGTCCGGTGCTTGGCTCGATGTGAGCGCGAGCGCCTGGCATCGCGCCATCAGTCTTGTTGTAGGCCAGCAACAGTGCCGACTCAATGGTAGGGATCAGCACATCCATAGGGATGTCGCGGTCTTTTTCCAGGATGCGCAGCGCATCGAGATCTATATCCACGCTTAGCCCTCCAAATCTTCGTTATTAATATTTTCAAACAGCGCGTCGTCGAAATTGATTTCCGGGTCTACAACTGCCTTGCGGATGTCAGACAGGGCAAAGGTCTTAGGATCATCGATCTTGACCTTCATACCCTTCTTAGCAGGCTCGTGGTGAACGGAAATCACGACTTCGGTGTCAGTTACCTCAGTCAGTCGGCCGCGCAGCTTGGTGCCATCGTTCAGGGTGAATTTCACCATCCGGTTCTTCGCGCGAACCCAGTGGCGGTTCAGGCTCAGCGGACGGGAAAGACCTGGGGAGCTTACTTCGAGTTCATAAGGATCTGCGGACGCAAATTTGGCGTCCTTGTCCAGTGCATTTGAAATGGTGGTGGTAACTTCGCCCAGTTCGTCCAAGATCACCGATTCGGTGCCATCGGCTTTGTCGACGAGGACCTGTACAAGCAGCTGCTTGCCCGAGGGGCGCACAGAGACTTCTTCCAGGACCAGCCCGTGGGATTCCACTTCCTTCTGAAGCACAGTCGTCAACCGTAGCGCTTCTTGTTCGGTATCGGCCGGCTTAGCGGTCATGGATATCCTCCCACATTATTCGATGTTGTTCTTTAAGGGTATATGCACCCACGCAAGATGAGAACTGCTTAATGGCCTCAGGTGAAAGAACTCACGCACAATTCGCGCCGAACGCGAGTTTGAGCCGGCTTCAGCACTGTGTTTCGTGGCATGATCGATACGCCATGACTGAGAATTCCACGCCAACAGCAGCTAATCGCAGTACACGAGTCAAACGCGCTCCGGCGTGGACTGCACCGATTATTGCCGCAGTGCTCTGCATGGCACTGACCTGGGGTATAGGGATGAGCGTATTTCGCGGAAGTCTAGAAAATCGTGGACTGCCCGAAGAGATCCGTGACAGTACCGCCGAACAACGGCAGTTATGGCAGTACGGCTCGACGCTGGCGGATCTGGGCGCCCAAGCCAAAGCTCTGGCCGCGGTGGCCGATAAGGAGAGCTCCCCGGCACTTAACGACTTGGGTTCCACGCTGAGTTATGGCGCGCAGCTGACCGGACAACTGCGCTTTGATGACCAGCCCGGGGTTGAATTGGCGCAAGCTTTCACTCCGACAGCGCTCTCCGAGCTTACGGCGAAGGTCACGGAACTCAGTACGGCGCTGCCGACTCTGCCAGCGGACCAAAGCCACTTGGGCGGAGCTCTGACTGAATTGGCGTACCAATCAAATCTTCAGGCGCGCAGCGCGCTGCGCACGGTGCAGTCGCAAAAGAAGGTTGATCAGCTTCCCACCCCGCTGGTTGCCGGCGCCGGTGATACCGCAGGAGAACCGGTTGGCTGCCTGACTGATCTGAGCCTGTTACCCACCACTTCCGAAATTACCGATCCGGCATTGGCCGATGACGTATTGGTGGCCCGTGCGTTGGACCGTGGTTATGCCCTGGACTACACCTTGCAATTGCAGGCAGCCCGCGGCTCCAATGACCAGGCACCCAAAATCGAAGAGCGCCGCGCAAAACTCAATGATGAAATTCGCTCCGTGCGTTCGGTCTTGCCGGATAACTGTGCAGATCTGCGGCAACCGGCCTACGTTCTACCGCAAGATGGTCTGCAAGATCTGAGTTCGGTGGCCACCGCCGCGGAAGAAGACTTTGCCACCCAGCTGGTGCTGGCCTCTGGCGCGTCCGCAGATCGCGCGCAGGACACCTTGGCGAAGACCACCTGGCAGGTCCTGCAGGATCAGCGCCAACGCGGAGTAAACCTGCAGCTATTTGCTCCAGTTAAGCAGTGAACTTACCTGCTCAGAATGATGCCCTCATCTGCTTCCCTATGACAAGATGCTCTTAACTGCATGAATTTAGGAGGGTCCGTGGCTATATTCCTCGGCGACGTTTACTGCTCCACGCTGAGTTCGCATTCGCTGACTATCTTCACAGCAACCCATAAGACTCTGGAAAGCCGTTGCCGTAGTTGCTCAGCAGCGTTCCGGTCCCACCCAGAATTTGACGGGATCCCAAAGTCGCTCCACGGCCGGCCGCTCCATGCTTAATCGGGTGAAGGCCTTAAGCCGTACCGTCGCTTGGCAGCGCTCAATCATTGCCCTTGCCGGTTTTTTCCTCGAAATGTATATCTGGTACGCGCGTAATCCCCGGGAATTTAACGGTTCAGTTTCCTTGTGGATCATCGCAGCGGTTTCTTTCTTGGGATACTGCACACTGGTGTATTCACGGTCCTCTGTACCTGCCTATCTGACGATGCTGGCGCTGAGCACCGTTTGCCTCTTCGTACCCGGAGCGCCAACCATGATGGCAGGCTTCCTGATAGCGCTCTTTTTTCTCGCCAGGCATCTCCCGCCGCCGCGTGCTTACCTGGCTCTGCCAGGTGCGATTATCCCGATCCTCACTGCCTCCTTCGCCTCCACTAAGCTACAACTATTAGGTAATCTCACCTCGGCGCTTCCCAGCTTTTTTGTGATGACCCTCTTGGTACTCTCAGTGTGGTTTTCCGCTGTGGCTTTGTCCCGCTATGAACACGCCTTGCGTACCGAACGTGCGTGGGCCATTCAGGCTCGCGAAGAAGCGACAATAATGGAGCGGCTGCGGATCAGCCGCGACCTTCACGACAGCGTGGCGCATGCGCTGACCGCCATAGTGTTGCAAACCGCGGGCTTGCGCACCGTGCAACGCACCAACTCCCGAGCTGTAGATTGGGACGCCGCGTTGGCGGATGTTCAACAAACCGCAGAGCAAAGCATCCGAGAACTCCACCGGTTACTGGGAATATTGCGCAGCGAAGACGCTAAGGAACCGGGGTCACTGCCTCGCGAGCTAGATGATATCGCAGAGCTCATCGACGCGGCTCGGGCTTCAGGCGTAGAGATTTCAGAGAAAGTTACCGGCGCCAAGGGTCCCATCGATCCAAGTATTGGCCACGCAGGCTACCGGGTAGTGCAAGAAAGCCTGTCCAATGTCATGCGCCATGCGGGGCAAGGCGCCAAGGCATCGGTTGAAATACACTGGGATCCGTTGTCATTAACAATTGTCGTCCGCTCAATTTCCGGTGCGGTTAAAACTCCGGGACTCTCCGGAGGTTTCGGACTTGTTGGATTGCG
>DNHA01000261.1:0-6134 GCA_003486025.1 Micrococcaceae bacterium
GAAAACGTCACCGGCAATTCAAAGGCCGCGAAGCGCACCCGTTCATCGGTTGAAAGCGCAGTGAAGACCGCACAGCAGAAACTGGGTGCTCCACAGAAGTCTTCGAGCAAAAGTGGCAAGCTCCTGCTAGTGGGCACCATTGTTGCCGCTATCATCGCTGTAGTCGTTGCGAGCACCAAGAAGAGTGCCGCGCACTAACAATGTCTGCATGGCCTGAACGTCGCAAAAACCGTGGTTCTGATTTCTCAGGACCACGGTTTTTGCGTTCACCGGCCTCCGGCGCTGAACTCGTCATGGTTTGTCCGCACTGGAGAACGACCCGTGTCTAGCACTTCTGCAGCTTTGAACTTCGCACCAGTTCAGCTGCCGGTGCGCAGCTCCACATTTATTGACTCCGCAGTGCGTGTCACAACCCAGATGTGCCCAGCGCCCAAGACTTTGAGATTCTCTGGATTCTCCAGTTCAAGAACGACTGCGGTGTCTTCATCGATCGCAATGGCCATCTCGGTAAGATTCCTTTCAACGGTAGCTATGGCGCGTCCCAGTGTCCCCGCTTGTGCGGCGTGCACCTCAACGGTAAAAGTGGTCAGCCCAAGCCCGTCCGCTAGTGTGATCTCCTTCAGATTCTCTGAAGATTCTTCCGGGCAAATTTCTATCCCGCCAGAAAAATATCCGCCAATCAGTGCATTTTTGGGTGCGATCATCGCTCCAGCGGAGAACCCCAGATAGGGAATCCCCCGGTTTACTGCTCCCCGAATAGTGTCCGCGCAAGTGCGCAGCCCGGCTAGATACTCTGGCGTGGGGCCGCCACAGACAATAATTCCATCTACATTCTCGAAGCTCACAGGGTCGGCGGGCGTATCGGGACGCAGATATATTGGCCGGAGCTGACAAGGCATACGTGCCTTTATTGGTGTTGCGTAGGCCGGAAGATAATGTTGTCCACTGCCCGCATGGTCAACAAGGGCCAGCGCAAGAATTGGCTCACCCTCACGCGACTTGTTCTGGAGAACATCCTGGACAAACGCGTCTAAGATCGGCTCGTATACAGGTGTATCAGGCACGCCGCCACCCACTAGAAAAATGCTCACGCGCTCAGCGTAGCGTAGTTGCTTTCCTACCGGGCACAATAAAAAAATCGCAAGGGCTGCGCAATAATCTACGCAGCCCTTGCGATTAATAGTGAGGTTTTGCTTTAGTGTTCCCGGCGTGAACGTGAGTTCTTCAGCGCTGCCGCAATCCCAAAGCCTGCCATGACTAATCCAACAGGGATCAGCCATAAGCTGCTGGCACCGGTATCCGCTAAACGATCCCCATCATTGGGCGCTGAGGGTGTTTGCGAAGGAGCTGAACTCCGCTCGGTTTCCAAGTCTTCAGCTTGAGAAGACTCTGACTCGGTCTCCATAGATTCCGGGCTCTGCGTGGTTTCACTGGTGACGGTAGGTTCAGGAGTCTGTGTCGGCGTCTGGCTGCTTTCCGTAGACTCGCTCGGCTGCGGGGAGGCTGAATCAGTTGGTTGCACGGTTGATCCGAACACCTCGCTTGCGGAACCCAAATTAGCAAATACGGTTTCACCGCTCGCATCATCCACGGCATCATTGTCGGTGACTACAAAAACATCGCCAGCACCGGAAATGCTCAGCCCCTCAAGCTTTTCCTGAGTGCGGCCGTGTGTTGCTTCGAGCACCGGCAGAACGTCTTTTGCCAGGGACTTGTCCAGCATGGTCACCTCGTCGGATGTTTCTTCGGGAAGCTCGAACTGATAAATGGCCTTGAGCTGCGCGTCTTCGCCAATGCGTTTGTCACGCTCGATAACAGCGAATTTCCCGTCAGGCAGTTCAGTGATTTCTGAAAGTCCATTCCACGAATCACCTTCGCCGGCCGGTTCAAGCTGATATCCATACCAGGCGAACTCTGCGCTAGCCGGGGTGTACTTGCCGATCCGAACGAAGTCTTCGACCGGAACTTCGCGCTGCAGAGCATAAGATCACTTCTTCTTGCTCACCGCTGCCGCGGACGCTCACTCCTTCAAGGCCCTGGCCTTCCAGGTGGGCAACCACATCTGCTGGCAATGGAACTTCGTCGATGACTTTCCCTGCGTCATCGAGCCGAACCAGCGCGTTTTCCGTGCCTTCCTTGCCCTCATGGGCGGCCCAGAATCCGCCGTTGGCGCGCGCTGCGATACCTTCCAGATCGAGGCTGGCTGGAGCTCCGTCCTTGGTGACCGGTATTGAGCTTTCAATCAATGCGGGAGACTTCTGGGTATCTATGGAGTAAATACGAGGTTCGTACGCGCTGTCGCTGACCGCGAAGAGTTTGTGCGGCTGCGCGGGGTTGGCACTCAGGCCGCTTAATGCACCGAACGGAACCAGATTTTCCATGTCGGATTCCAGAGTTGGGAACTGAGCGCTGGTGGCCCCGAATTTGAAGAGTGTCATCGCAGAACGCACACCGGTCTCGGCCTCGTCGGTTTCCGAAGCTATCGCCAGCAGATCGCGACCGGGAATCGGGAGGATTCCTTCTGGTCCATTGGTAGTGGGCAAGCTCTGGAGATACTTGGGGCTGGTTGGATCGCTCAGTTCATAGACCGCTACGAAGTTGCCGCGTTCGGAAGCAACAAATAGATAGTCGACCCCGTTGAAGGTCTCAACGGCCAAGCCTTCTGGCTCGGTCCCCTTCTTGCCTGCACGCTTCTCCGGGAACAGACCTTGAGAAAGCGCCAGGTGCTCGAAGCTGTTTCCTGCATCCCAGGCAACTTTTCCGGTATGGGAATCAAAAATCGTGAAACCGCGGCTTCCACCTTTCCAATCCCCTTCGTTAGCGGTGGCTAGGTAGCGGTCTTGGATCCAGCCGATGGCGTCTGGCTCACGCGGCACATCCTGCAGTGCCCCGGTGGGATCCAGTTTCCCATCTTCTGCAACGTCAATATCTTTCAGATCAACGCTCCCGGCGCTGAAGGCCTTGGTAATTTCGCCGCTGGGCAGGTCGATCAAGACCACGCCGTTGTTTTCCTGGAGGGTTACCGCCAATTGGTTGTTGGCATTAATGGTGACGTACTCGGGTTCCGGATCTTGTGGGGTGTCAAGTCCGGCCTCGCTAAGGACTGGCAATGCGTCGGGCTTTTCCGGGGTTCCGGAGGTGAGCGCTACTTCGCGGATGGTCCAGCCATCGGGTTGGGCGCCGACCAAGTCAAGTATCTGGACGGATCCAGCAGGAGCTTGGGGCAAGCCGCCATCCCCGGCTTCCTCATCGCGTTCGTTTTCAATGGCTATCGCGGCGTAGGCGCCGTCTTTTGAAATTGCAATCGAATCCGGCTGTCCTACAAGCTCGATGCTGCGGACCAGACTGCGATCGGCGATGCGTACAACGTCAACCCGCCCCGAAGGGTTCGCGTAGCTTTCAGAGGTATTTACTACGACAAAAACGTAGTCACCGTAGGCGGCCACGCTGGTAGGTTCGTCTTCCGGGCTCCCGAGCTGGTGTAGTGCAAGTGTCCCCAGCCCTTGGGGGTTGGCCGGATCAGAAATATCCAGGAATCCAACCTGGCGCGACAGCGCGTCCGAATAGATCAGCGTTTTGCCGTCCTCGGAGACGGTGGAAATTTCCGAGGCTGTTTCAGCCGCTACGCCCTCCGGATGGTTCTGGTAAACCGGGTAGGTTGAGATGCGCTCAAAGTAGTTTCCCGACTCGGCAGTTGCGGTGCCCGCCGGAGTTAAAGGTGCGATACCGGCAGCACCGACCACAATCGCGGCGGCGAGGACGCCCACTGATTTTCTTGCGGCTCGATTCACGTGAGTTGTTCCCCCATAAAGCTTAGTGTTTGCTTGCAATGCCCTCCTAAGATTGGCAAACCATAGCTACTAGCTGGTGAATTCGAAGTTAATCGAGACGAACATGTGGAAAGCTACTCGGGGTACAGATGTTCTCCCTGCTAAGGCCTACCGCCAAGGGGCATACCGATGATTTGCATGAGTCATGCGATCTCCCATGGCCCCCACGATGCCAAAGTTTCCCTTGCCGAAGTATCCTTCAATTTTCTGGCGCTGTTTAAGCTGTTGACCCGAATCAAGTTCAATGACCATTTCCATGGACATCGCCTTCATCCGCCATCCTCGGCGGCGGTCGGTAATGTGCCCTTGGGCAGCTGCGTCAATGATCTGCCCGAGCAGGTCAATGTGTTGTTCATCGAGTTCAAATTCCCATTCGGCTTTCGCGATGTCGGCGATGATCCGCGGCTTGTCCGTTGCAAATTCCAGATGCCAGTGAACAGCGGCAGCTGCTTCATTGACGGGGACCAACGAAGCGTTACCCAGCTGGTCAAAGCGCACGGAGGCCACAGTTTCATAGGTCCGCGCCAACCGCTCAAGAAGGTTGGCTAACTGTTGCCGAAGTTCGGACTTCTGGTACATGGCGATTCGAATGGATTGCAGCTGCTCAAATTCATCTGGTACGTCGGCCGCCGTTTGCGGGTTCCATTCGTGAACCGGTGGAAGCGAGGCGCGATCAAGAACCTCTAAGCTGACAATGATCGAATCGTGGTCAAAGTCCGTTCCCGCGTGGACATGGGTTACTTCCATGATCCGGGCAGGTGCCTCGGAGGCAATCATTTGACGCGGATCGCCAATGGCCGGGACATAATCCCTATCAACTAGCTCGATGGACACAATTCGGGCTCTCACCGAATTGACCGGAACATCCGAATCGCGCAGCTGGTCATGATCATCCAGTTCGAATCTCACCTCGCCCCGCGGTGAACGTAGCTGCGCCATCACCCATTCAACGGTGTCTCCGGTGCTGAATGCCGAACCGCAACAAGCGTGGGTCCATCCATCGATCTTTACCTTGATCTGCATGTACTCAATCTAGTGCCTGTTGGACAAGCGGGAAATAGTCAAAATTCCGCCCTCTGCTTAGCCTGTCCGCTGTGCTCAAATGAGTCTCAAAGCCAAACGCGGTTAGGATGGCTTGGTGGCACATATCGACGTTACCGACATCCAATACTTCCTCTCCGACGGCACGCAGTTGCTGGGCGGAGTCACCTTCAAGGTCAGCGCAGGCTCAAAAACTGCGCTGATCGGCCCTAACGGCACGGGCAAAACTACCCTGATCAAGATCATCTCCGGTGATCTCAAAGCGGATGAGGGGGCTATCAACCGTTCGGGTTCGATGGGCATCATGCGTCAGTTCGTCGGGCAGGTCCGTGATGAATCAACGGTCAAGGATCTGTTGCTTTCTACCGCCGCCCCAGAGCTTGCTGCCGCTGCAGCCAAAGTCTCCGCTTGTGAAGCCAAGATGCTGGTCAGCGATGATGAAAAAGTCCATATGCGCTACGCCGAAGCGATCATCGCCTGGGGTGACGCCGGGGGCTATGAACTCGAAACTACCTGGGACAAGGTCTGCATGGCAGCGCTCGGCATCCCCTTTGACCGCGCGGAAGACCGCTTGGCGCGCACCTTGTCCGGCGGTGAACAAAAACGCCTCGTCCTCGAAGCCCTCTTCGAAGGCAACGACGAACTTCTCCTCTTGGACGAGCCGGACAACTACCTCGATGTACCGGGCAAGCGCTGGCTTGAGGCAATGATGGCGCGCTCCTCCAAGACTGTGCTCTTCATTAGCCACGACCGTGAACTGCTGAACAACGCGGGAACACGAATCGTCACGCTGGAGCCGGGACATGGCGGGGCTACCGCCTGGATCCACGGCGGATCCTTTGGTTCCTACGTCGAGGCACGCAAGGAACGAAACGAACGATTCGAAGAGCTGCGCAAGCGCTGGGATGAGGAGCATTCCAAGCTCAAGGAATTAGTCATCATGTATAAGACCAAGGCTGCGTTCCGTTCCGATATGGCCAACCGCTACCATGCGGCGCAAACACGGCTGGATAGATTCCTGGAGGCTGGGCCACCCCAAGCGATCCCGCTGGAACAAAATGTGCAGATGCGGTTGAAGGGTGGGCGTACCGCCAAGCGTGCAGTTGTTGCCGAAAAGCTGGAGCTCACCGGCTTGATGAAACCCTTTAGCAATGAAATCTGGTTCGGTGACCGTGTCGGGGTGCTGGGCTCCAACGGTTCAGGAAAGTCCCACTTCCTTCGGCTGCTGGCGGCCGGCGGTACCGATCCAGAACGCGAACACCT